>CAYMST010000001.1:0-66153 GCA_964393115.1 uncultured Roseivirgaceae bacterium
CATAACTTCTTATTTATTTCTTTATCTGAAATGCGCTTAAGAGCTGATGTAAAATCCACTAATACGTCATTCAAAAACTCTCTCGTCCAGTACTATTGATGCTATATAATCCTAATTTCTCCCTGCTAATACACCGCCGTCCGTATCCCAAATCGCTCCTGTAACCCATGAAGCTTCGTCCGAAAGTAAAAATAGAATGCTATTTGCAATGTCGTCGGGGGTACCGTTCCTGCCAATAGGGTGAAAATCATGAAATCCAGTAAGCGCTTTTTCGGCTTCTTCCTTACCTCCAAAAACTCCATGATACACCGGAGTGCTAACGACAGCAGGAGAAACAGCGTTTACACGAATGTCGTGATCTGCCAACTCCATGGCCAAGTGCTGTGTGAGTGAATGCAGTCCCGCTTTTTGCATGGAATAAGCAGAAGACGGCGTTGCTTTTACAGCTTGTTTGGCCCACATGGATCCAACATTTACAATAGAACCTCCACCTGTTTCCTTCATCCTTCTGGCGACAGCTTGAGTAAGTAGGAAAAACCCCCGGTTGAGATCTAGATAAGCATCGTAATCTTCAACGGTGTGCTCCAAAAACGGTTTCGGCTGAAAAATACCGGATGCATTCACTAAATAATCTACTTTATTCAACCTATTGATTTCATCAATTAGTTTGTCTATTTGATGAGAATCAGTAATATCTACTTGATGTTTTACCAAACTATCAAGATCCGCGACCTTTTCAATACTGCGACCAATAATGTGCACCTCGGCCCCTTGTTCGAGTAATCTCTCGGCCGTTGCCCAACCAATACCACTAGTACCGCCAACGATAATTGCTACTTTTTTATTCATGATTTCAACATTAAAAGACAGACAAGTCTGTCTATTTGGTAAAAAATTTTTTATTTAATAATTGCTAAACACATATTCCTAGATTCAGTAATTGGCCAGTCGCTTTGATGTAAATGACTCTCAGATACTGCACTCTCATAAGCAAGGTAGATGTATCTTGCTCGAGATTTAACTTCTTTCTCGCTATCATAATCAAGATTATCCTTAACGAGCTCAATTATGAACTGAATAAACAGGTTCTTCTGTCGCTGTATTTCATTCCTAATTTTCTCATCATGGATCGGTATCTCCGCCATAGTTTTGATACACCAACACCCGTTAAACTCATCCGTATTGTAAAACTCAAGCAGAAAATCAAAGATCGCCGAAACCTGCTCCCTACCTTGAGGCTTTGATTTACAGTACTTCTCAAGTTCGACTAAAAACACACTGTTTTTATGCTCGATGTATGCTACACAGATGTCTTCTTTGGCTTTGAAATGGTTGTATAACGTCGCCTTAGCTATTTCAGCAGTAGCGATGATCTCATTGACTCCAGTAGAATTGTATCCATTCTTATAGAATAACTGAGATGCCGTTTCAACTATTTTCTTATGTACCTCTGAGTGCTTCACAATACAAGTATACGGATGCTTTTCAAAAACAGACAGACCTGTCTGTTTTTTATCTATTATATCGATTCAAATGTTGCCTAGGTTACAATTTACTCTGCGAGTTTAATAATTACTTGATGCTTCGACTTCGATACTGTGTTAAACGCTATAACACGAATGTCTAAAGGATTCAGGTTTCTAAGCAAGCTAACCTGATCATGTGATATGGTATCCCTTTCTAAAATCACGATTACATTAGATTGCCGCTTAGCATCACTCACTAAATTGATTACTTTCTCAATATCTTCTTTTCGAGATTTAATAAACTCTTCGTCGCTGTAATATTCTCGCTCCCACTCGTAGGTATCTTCTATGTTAACCTGATTCTGCCAATTCCTCGTCTCATCCCCAGTTCCAATACCGACACCTGCTATCACTATGGACCAAAATAGCAGGCCGCCAACTATACTATACAGCCTCTGTTTATCGAGAAGGATATACCCTTTCTTCCTCAAATTCCAATCGCTAAAAATTGTTTTAAAGATAAACAGCCCCATGACAACCATGTCAAAATAGCTGTAGCTCTCTTTACTTCGGGCCTCCATCTTCTCTGCCTTCGCTATTTCATCGGCTTCAAGGACTTTTTGGATAATACTCTCTTGACGAGCCAAGGAAAAACCTCTCTCCAGCAGTTCGGCTTCAGCTTGTCGAACCGCTTCAGCGTTCCAGTTCTCTGGGGAAGAAATGATGATAATCAATTCTTCAGTTTCGCGGGATGAAATAGGTGGGTCAAATTCCATTTTTGATAGGTTTCATTGATTCTGAGCGACAATCAAGTAAATACTCAGAAACCTGAGAGGTTGTCACTTGACAACCTCTCAGGTTTACAGGGCTTTTACAGAAATATCATTTTATGTTCAGCCGGATAGTTTCCAAATTATTATCCGAAGTTACCTTTAAAATCACTACGCCGTTGGGGAGATTTTCTGTTGTGAAACGGTTCTTCCCTTTAGTCAGCGACTCGGATGATCTCAGTTCCCTGCCAGCCAAATCATATATTTCCAAACTCCCCGTTGCTTGATCTTTCATATCAAGCTCAAAGTAGTGCTTCGCCGGGTTAGGGTATAATTCGATTCTCGGATCTGTCTTTTGGCTGGTTTCATCAGTTCTTGAATCGATACGTAAACCACTTACATTACAGTCGACTGAAGCTGTAGTCCAAGTATCAGCACTCCAACAACCAAAAGCATTTAGGGCAGGATGACAAGTCATTCCAATGCTAAGAAAAAAAGATGACTCAGCAACTTTAACACAGTTTAAGTCAGGGTTGTGATTGGAGTACAAATAATCCACCTCGGTAGAGCTTAGGTCTAAACTCGAGAGTTGATTAGATCGACACCATAACCTAACTAGGGATGTTTCACTATCTAAATCCAGTGATCCCAACCTGTTTTGGTTCATATGGAGTTCTGTGAGATTAGGGGCGTCTAAGTCCAAACTAGTTAATTGATTATTACTCAAATAAAGCTTCGCAATACTGGATGAGTATAATGTGAACTCTGACAACATGTTATAGTCAAGATCAACGACAATCAATTCTGATAATCCAGTCAAATCGATTGAGTTGATGTTGTTATTATCAGCGTAAAGGTTCTCCAAACCGATAAAATCTTCTAAACCGGTCAAGTCAGTTACATTTTTGTTTTTGATATTAAGTGTTTTAATCACTTCGATTAATTCTGTCAAGACATAGTCATCTGGTTGACCTGTTGCAGGAACTATTCCTAAATCCTCAAGAGCAAGCTCGAAATTGTCATCAGGAATATAGGTTTTTCTGTTACAATCTATGACAAAGCTTGTATTCGAATCAGCCAACCAATCTCTTTGAGCGCTGAAAACATCCGATGGGTGTACCTGTACACAACTTAAATAAGGGTTGTTTCTCACGTCAACATTTCGATATTTATCAGAGACCGACAGATCAATTTCAGATATATTGGAGTTGCTCAAAAACACATCTGAGCTAATCTGTAGATTTATCGGGAAATCAATGCTAGTGACAGGATTTACACTAGAAGATCTAATACTGATATTGGTTAAACGATCATATATCGATAGATCTACAGAATCAATTGAAAGACCTTCTACTTCTAGGTATTCCAAGTTAATGGACGGTGGCATATTAATTGTGAGATCATCGCTACCTCTAACTCTTAATTTTTCTAATAAATGGTTTTGTTCCAATCCAATTATATTAGAAAGGCTGGAGCCGTAAATGTCTATTTCTGTAAGATGCTTATTGCTGCTAAGGTCTATTGTGGTGGCTGAAGTATTGTAAACTGTTAGATTGGATAAAAACTCTGCGTCTTCAATACCTGTAAATTCACCAATAGAGGATAAGGTCAAACTATAGACATTCTTCAAGTAGTCAGTTCTGACAAAGTCATTCATAACATTATCTGCGCCGATGTTGATAATAGTCTGCTCCAAGTTATCATCAGGTACATATGTAAATGCGTCTATTGAGAAACTCCAAGAAATATTTTGTGGTATCCAACGATTATAACTACCTGACAATTGGTCAGATATACTCACTGTAATTGTTTCATTTGCCACGTAGATAGGTTCAAATGTATAAGTCCTACTGTCTTGTAACCAACTCCCAGTTATCTCACCTGAAATTGAGCCTGTAATGGTAACCTCTGACTCGACATCAGCAATGTCCATTAGGTCATTGAATGTAATAACGATGGGCGTAGCGTAAGATTGAACAATCTCTCCTTGCCCTGGTGCATAATCGATTTCCTTGATGCTAGCTTTAAACGAGTCGCCAGTACTCGCTTTGAAACTGAAGTTTCTGTTCTCAGCGGAGTTATCGATTAACTGAAGATCATAAAGCACTTCATATGAATCACCTTCATATTGATCCACACTTCCAGTCTGATGAACAACTTGAGCGTAAGAACTGCCTATTAAATGCCATAACACCCAATAAGCAATCAGTAAATATCTCTTCATAAGACGTACTATTATTTATTTACTGATTTTTCGTTAGGTCGCTTACTTGAGCTGATAGCTCCTCTATTTTTTTGTTTTGATCGATGAGATGAAGTGTTAGTTCTTCTATTTTTCTTAATAGTACTGCGTTCATCGTCCCTAGATCGATTCCATTTTGATCGACATCTTTTGCGCTGGGAACATTCGGTAGGTGCTTATTTCTTTCTATGTACTTCTCTGTCTCCTTTAATGAGTGGAGATGATAAGTCTCTTCGAAGACGTAATCAGGCCATTCCTCTTCTATTTGAATATTGACTTCTTCGGCAATGATATTACCATTGACGGCTAAGTGGTAATTAGCTGGAATATCGTTTGTAGCAGTACTCAAATTGATTCCTACCTTACCCTCATAATTAATGCCTTCAGCGAGTTCCGGTTTCCAGAATGTTCCTTGGCTCAACTCATCGATAGCATTTTGGGTATTGGTAGCATTAAGTCCAGATGTAGAGTTGTCATAATCTACCTGGGAAGCATCTTGAATCTCATTGGTGACATCACCATCTAACTCAGTAAATGAAGTCAGATACCCATTGTTAGAGACAAACGCATCAACCTCACTTTCAGTAAGTTGCGTGTTAGTATCGTCAAGATATTGAGACAAATCAATAGATGTAGCAGATAAATTATTGGTAATGGAAAGAATGTTTCCAGAAAGCTGTAGATCTTGAATCTCATTAGTAATATCTCCATCTATCTCGGTAAAAGAGGTCAAATACCCATTATTAGAGACAAACGCGTCCACTTCACTCTCTGAAAGTTGTGTATTAGTATCATCAAGATATTGAGACAAATCAATAGATGTAGCAGATAAATTATTGGTAATGGAAAGAATGTTTCCAGAAAGCTGTAGATCTTGAATCTCATTAGTAATATCTCCATCTATCTCGGTAAAAGAGGTCAAATACCCATTATTAGAGACAAACGCGTCCACTTCACTCTCTGAAAGTTGTGTATTAGTATCATCAAGATATTGAGACAAATCAATAGATGTAGCAGATAAATTATTGGTAATGGAAAGAATGTTTCCAGAAAGCTGTAGATCTTGAATCTCATTAGTAATATCTCCATCTATCTCGGTAAAAGAGGTCAAATACCCATTATTAGAGACAAATGCATCCACTTCACTTTCTGAAAGTTGTGTATTAATACTTCCCAAGTTAACGCTGTTTCCTCCTGAGATAGTCAACAAATTACCTGACAAACTTAGAGATTGATTGCCGCCCCCAAAAGAAGAAGCATCTCTATAAAAGAACTTACCGTTTGCATCCGCTACCAAAACTCTGGTAAGCGAACTATTCTCTATTAAACTTCTTACTCTTAGAGCACCATTGACATCAAGCTTTTCGCTTGGTGAGGTAGTTCCAATTCCTAACATACCACCGATATAGTTGGTGCCATCTTGTAAGGACATGTAAATATTTCCTCCTTGTATTCTGGCATTTCCATTACTTTTCGAGGCGCGGTCGGCTACGAAGTGCCATGTCCCAAGAGCTCCATAGGCACTTGCGTCATCATACCAGATATGATCAGTGTTAGCACCACTTCCATTCACTATTAGGGTGCGGTTGTTGAAATTAATATTTCCGTTTACTTGAAATTCACCGTGGATTTTAACTTTATTACTAGAGAAATCTCCCCAAATCAGAGGCGAAGTAGTATTAGAGTTATCTATATAAAGTTGGTTATTACCCGTCAGCTGTGCACCCGCGTTATAACCAATAAGCACATTGCCATAGCCGTTATTTACTAGCCCGGCGTTAGAACCGAGATATACATTTTTGCTTCCGTTGTTGTTAGATTTACCAGTTCCACTACCGATAAATACATTGTTAGTACCTCTTTTTTGTACCTTTCCTGCGTGATATCCAATGGATGTATTATAATTCGCGCCAATGCTATGTATGTCCCCCGCTCCTTCTCCTACTGATACATTATACCTTCCGCCTCCACCGGCATTGACACCATAAGAGGTGTTCTGAGCATATGTGGGTAAAGAGACTATCAAAATTAAAAAGACAAATGCGCTTGATAAGATTTTTTTCATAATTAACATAATAGTTTCGAAAATAGATTTAACATTCTTTCTGTAGTCACATGAACAGACCTCGGTCAGTTTTATGCGAAAGTGAATTACAGAGCTTAATATAAAAATAAGGTGATTTAATGTAGATGTGTAGAGCTAAGATAGTTAAAACACTATAAATGAACAGCTAACGACTTGACTCAAAATATTCCGCGATCTTATCTTTGATCATCATCAAAGTCTACTGGAATAATCAATGTGCTTTCATACAGAACCCCATCATCTTGCCAAAAGCATACCGGACAGACCTGAAAAGTATTATTAGCTTCATCACACAAAGTGAAATACCCGCAACAAGGACATTTATAGTTTCCAAACTTGTTTCGATCCTTGCTCATATTTGTCATCATCATAAATCATATACGAGCCCACATCTTCTGATGCCCGTTTTGTAATGATCACCCAAAGAACTCACTAAGCATTAAGGTCTTATTTCTAACAAACTTTTAATTTGTTAGAATCATCAAAGTCCATCTGTTAGGACCACTTCCACCAGCGCTTCATCAAGGCTTGAAGAATACAGTTTAACGACTTGTTCTTTTGGGATGCCTTGTTCTATCAAATACTGAGTAAGATAATGCTGTCTCGCCTTTGATAAGTCTGAAGTTCCACAGGTTAGTTCCACTGTAAGAGCACTGTTAGCCCTGTACTTTTCTAAAAGTTCACTAGTAGGTAAATAATGTCCAATAGATAGCTTCTCTTCTTGACCTACAAAAGAAAGCACGGTTTTATAACCTATGGCCGCTGCTTTTAACGCTTTGACACTTACCGTATCGGCATGGTTAAGGACCATTTTACTCTGATAAATATCTGCAAACCCTGTATTTCGATTACTCGAAAAGAACACACGCGAAGAGTCAGACACAAAAAAGTAAGCATCAAAACCACTGGAGTTTATAGTTGGGCCGAGATTAACCGGTTCGCTCCATTTCCGCCAGGAGTCATCCAATCGTTCTGAATAATAAATATCCGCGCTACCCAGACCACCTTGGCGATCACTTGCGAAAAATAAATACCTGCCATCTTTTGTCAAAAAAGGAGACATCTCAAACCCAAAGGAGTTTACGGTGTCTCCCAGGTGGATGAGTTTGGACCAATACGTATTGTTTTCCTGCTTTTCGGGAGTGTAATACTTATTCTTACCGGTAAACTTAAATGCTGCATAGAGGTCTTCTTTTCCGATGGCTCCAGGCCCATTTAGTGAGACGATAATTACATTGGCCTCTCTATTCACAGCCATATTGTAGTATTTATTGTAAGCTAAATTTGACAACGCTCTTACGTCCTGCTCCATGGGTTTACCAAAGCCCTTATCCTCATATACAGCGTAAGACAGCCCACTACGATTGGTGCCTGATTCCTGATCATAATTATTAAGTAAAAAGACACCATCATCTCCGAGCCCCACTATAGCATTATGGTAAGGCGTGTTTAATTGCTTCAGGTTCATGGCCCGAGTCCAATAACCAGGTTTTCTTTGAACAGAGTACCAGATGTCAAAACCAGCAAAACGACCCCCGACATTTCTTCGATGTACCGCCCTGGCAAAATATAGTTTCTTTGATTGCTCGTCATAAACAGGATAACCTTCTTCCGCCCTTGAATTCACATTTGAATTCAGCTTTATGGGGTCTTCAAAAGTGAAGGGCTGCGCAAAAGAGGAATGAATACACCAAGCAGAAAGTAATGCAAGTAAAAGGTATCTCATAATTAATAAAAGTAGGACTTAGGTGATGAACCAGGACTTAACAGAATGTTCAAACTAACTTGATGGAAGGACTTAAGGTTAGTGCTTGAGTTGCTCAACGGGTGATCATAGATATATCCAACCATTAAGTAATCCGATAACTTGGCAAATACATTGCCTGCTAAATTTCGCGAGGTACTATAGTTCACTCCAAATCCCAAAAACTCTTTATACACCATACGGGATGTAAAATCCGTAACTGCTTCTCCTACAACCGTCCCACTCCTGCTAATCCCATTTAACCATTCCAGTTCACTTGATGGATTCGCCCTTACCAGTAGGCTTAAGGTATTTCGATTACTAATGATATCATCGAACAGCTCTTCAAATCGTTCGGATGAAGACAGACGGACGTTATTATTTCGTCCATAGGCAATCAATACACGCTCAGTGTACCAAGCAATGCCAAGGTTAATACCTGAATACCGCTCGTTAGCGCTACGATATTTTTCAATTACTGGATCATCTGCTACTTCAAACTGAAGTGCCTGAACATCAAAGCGTCCTTGCAATTGCGACACTCCTGCTCCAATGGATAATGTCGATTGCTTAGAAACAGGAATATGAAGTGCATAGTTAAGGGCTAAGCTTGTGAACCCTAGGGGACCAACGCTTTCTGACATAACAGTAGCTCCAAAACCATGATGAAACGACGTTTTAAAAGTTTTTTGTTTCAACTTCTTTCTTAGTAGTTCCTTACGCTTTCGATCTAGTTGGGCAACGGACTTTCGAATACTATCTTTCAATACCTTCTGGACCAGGTCAGGATTACTCATCCGCATCCCGTTATCAGGTACTTTTACCTCCGATGCTAACTGATCAATATCAAACGGACTCTTGTACTTTAATCTCTTCGGACCTCTTGACCTCTTCTTTACCACTACCGGAATATTAATCGTAACAAAATTCGACTCAGGTCCTTGATCTTTGCCAAGAGCCTTCCGTTGCGTACCTATTTTAATGTCAGAGTAACTCTCCAATCCGGTTAACCCAGTATTGTAAAGCGTAGGTGTATTGAAAAAGTAACTTTTTGCCAACCCTTGGCCTACTGACAAATGACACCAAACTATACAAACACTAAAAACTATAAATTTCAAGGTGAGCGTTTTCATGAAGCAAAATTTATTTAAGAATGGTGAGTGATCCTGTATACCTACTGAATGACGTGGTGATTACGTAAAAGTAAGTCCCGTTCGGAAGAACTGACCCCAAATACCTACCATCCCAAGGCTCGGTGTATGAATTTGAACTATAGACTTTAAGATTACTTGAGCTGACTACCTCAACACTGACATTTCCATGTAGCTCAATATTTTTAATGTTCCACGTATCATTAATCTGATCACCATTAGGAGAGAATGCCGTAGGGATAATCGGCTCGAGTAAAATAGGGACCGCAATATTAAACCTCCTTCGAGTGCTTAAAGCCGGCTCTCCATTATCCGTTGCCTCTACTTCAATAGTTATGATCCTATCCTCACCAAAATTCAAATCGGCATTGAGTATCAGTTGGTTTCCTTGAATGCCGAAAAACTCAGCCCCTTGTGTTAAGGTAAACGTGTGCTCATCACCAGGGTCTTGATCTTCTACAGAAAACTTCCCTACCAATGTGCCAACCGGCTGACGTTGAACAATGGAATCACCTGAAAACTCCAGATTAAATGGTGCATCATTGGCCTCTTCCACCAATACAACATATTGGCCTGATACACTATAGCCTGTTTCGGTGGTGACCTGTACCTCAATAGTATAGTTAGATTTGGTTTCAAAATCGACCTTAGAGTTGTCAGCAACATATAAAACACCACTGGCCACTGCAAACACACCATCTTCATTGCCCGCAATCAAATCCCAGTTAGGAGGTGCTGAATTTTCATGTCCGGATATTCCAAACTCTCCAATGGCCTCACTATTCCCGATGTTTTCAGGGAAACTAAAAGATCTTGGATGTAGTTGTGGACGATCAAATGGCTTTATTCTTACTTCGACCAAGGCTATAGTAGAAATAGCAAATGCATTCTCCACCTGTATTGATAAGACATATCCCGGTGATCGATTATAGTCAAACGCACTTTCCTTAGCCACAAATAGGGCTCCATTATTGATATCAATATTAAACGCTTGATCATTATTACCGCCAACGATGCTAAATGTATGTTCTCCACTACCATCTACTTTAATTCGCCCCAATACATGGCCTTGATCAGCTTGCTCGGCCACAACAAACTCTGTGGTTAGCACCGTTGGTGGTAGTGCTACATTAATGGTAAAGGTCTCTGCGTAGGTTGCTCCACCTGCATCAGTAGATGTGATATTAACATCGACACTATTATTGGATAGATAGTTCAAGTTTAGGGTCGCCCAAAGTTCATTTCCGTTGAGAATAGTCAGGTAATCAGCTCCAGCTCCTGACAAGCTATAGCGATGTGTCTCACCCAAATCAACATCCTCGGTATTAAGTACTCCAATAAAAGTACTTCCATTTGGGTCCGGAGAAGCTACCGCATTACTTAATGTAATGTCTTCCGGCATCTCATTCACGTCTCCAATATTAAGATAGATTTCCTTAAAGAAGGTAGCTCCATGTCTATCGCTAACAGACGCTTCCAATACCAGTGTACTCTTTCGTTCATGGTCAAACACCGAAAGCGCAAAAAGAGAATCATCCTTTAAGGTAAAGTCTTCGTTGTCTGCCGCTCCTGACACAAGAGAATATACTAGAACAGAGTCATCTGGGTCGTTGGCCAATAGCCTTCCAATATATTCTCCAACACCGTTATTTTCATCTAGTTGAACACGGTCCAGCGTCAGCGATACTGGAGGTCTATTATTTAACACTTCCTCCTCAATGGTGATCGTCATCGTCGTGTCCAAAGTAACCTCGTCGGTAATCGTCCTTAGACGAACTTGATAGGTACTTTTCACCTCAAAATTGAAGGTGTCGTTCACAAAAAGTGCCTGATTGGCAATTGTAAATGCTTCGTTGTCATTCTGCCCCCCATCATTGAACAATGAAATTTCAAAATCACGAAGCGTAGCACCAGTGCTGAGTGAGAAGTTTCCAATTTTTGTTCCAACAGGAGCTCCTTCATTTATTACTGAATTGTCCAGGACTAAACTAGGAATGACCTCAACTACATCATTAATTTCTATGAAAACCTTAGCTTGACTGCTTTCGCCACCATTATAAACTTCTAAAGTTACTGAGTCTAGTGGCGTTGTTTCAAAATCTGTTTTATACCGTGTGATCAGCTTTCCACCTTCAACTGCATAACGACTACTTAACTCACCGTCGAAATCTAAAACCCGATAACTAACGTTAAGCGGATTTCCGTTCCATTCTTCGGTTACATCGCCAGCAGGTGTTCCAACCGGAGACTCCTCATCAACATTCGCGTTGAGCACATAAACCGAATCAGGTATTTCCTGCACATCTAGAATAGAAATCGCCAGTGTCTCCAAATGGTCGGCTCCTGTCCAATCCTGAACTCTAACCATCAGATCAACCTGTTGTTGATTTTCATAATTAAAGGCATTCAACGCAAAGAGCTGATACTTTTTCATAAAAAACCTTGCCGCATTTGTCCCTTCGAGGGAGTATAAAAAAGTGGTATCACCGTCCGGGTCGATGGTTGTCAAGTCACCAATATAGGTGGGTAATGAGCTATTTTCTTGTATTTCACTCGGGGTAAGAGTGACTGAAGAAGGAGGATTATTCCCTTCAGCTTCTCGAACTATTATCGGAACCAGTTTTGTATAACTCTCATTTTTCGGTAGTCCGTTGTCCGTTACTTTTATATTTACCCAAAGTGTGTCTTCCACTGTTCGATCTTCTCCGTTGACCATTACCGTTTCTCCAACAATAGACCTCTTTAAGATCAAATAAGTCTCTTGAATATCAAAAACATCATTCCAACTATCCTCAACGTCGATCAACTCGAAGTTATGGCTCTGGCCAGAATCCGGATCCACGGTGAGTATTTCGGTAAAGCTTCTGTTAACGGTCAAACTTCGGTTCAAAAACGGGTTAGATAGGAAAATATCAGTAGGAGCCTTGTTGCCTTGTCTAACATGTATGGTTATCGTTTTATCCAATGAATCCGACGGGCTGCCGCTGTCTATGGACCTGACAATTATCTCAAAAGATTGGTCTTGATTTGAAATGAACTGCTTAGCGAGTTTGAGCCTGTCTCCATTTACCAGAAAATGCGCTTTGGCCGCTGAGTCCTCTGTTACCAGCTTATACACATGAGAATCCTCGGTATCCTCGTCACTAGTTTGAAATTGACCAATTTCAGTACCGATATCATCCGTCGCGAATAGCTGGTTATTACTTAATTCGATGTCCGTAGGCTTGTTATTCCGATTGAGGACGCTAATCACAAAAGTGGTATCCTTAAATCGTCCTCCTTGATCTACAGCGCTAACTCGAATCGAATGCTCTTCTCTTTTTCTGAAGGACAACACTTTGTTTGTCAACAGTTTATCACCCTCTATTTTAAAGTTCTTATTTCCTGATGAGAGAGGTCCGGCACTAAGTCGAAAGCTAAGGGAATCTCCCTCATCAGGATCCTTTGCCGTCAGGTTGCCTACAAATGTGCCAACAGGAAGCCCTTCACCAACTGACATCGAATCCAACTGAATATCAAAAGGCTCTTCATTAACATTTAAAACCTGAATTCTTAGATCTTTTTGTATGGAAAGCCCTCCAACATCAGTCGCTTTTACCCTTAAGACATATTCCTTTTTTCTTTCAAAGTCTAGATTTGAGCCTTCCCAAAAAATGGATTGATTAACGTTCTCTCCGTCAGTATGAAAGACATTGAATAGGTCATTTGAATTTAAGTAATGATAAAACGTTAATTGACCTTCCAGATCATTTTGCAAAATTTCAATATCCACACCATCAAAACTATCTGGGTCGCTAATCAATAACCCCAAGTTTATAACTCGGTCTTTCGTTTCTTTCGTACTCTCAAAAAAAGCCGCATCTGTAAGCTTAACGTCATCAGGAGCAAAATTGGTGGCAATTACTGAAGTATGACCGTAGCCACCTGAAATACTCGATACTTTACGATCAACAAGAATCTCGGGATGCTCTGACTGAGAGAAAGTATTACTACCCCAAATTGAGATCGTACTATCGTTTAAAAGCGCAACAGTATGATGTGTTCCTGCTTCAATATCGATCACCTTCCCTTGTATCTCTTGAGGTATGTCTAGTTGATTGAGAAGTAAGCTATCTCCCCAACCGATTACCGTTCCCGATTTGGTCAATGCGATGGTATGTAGTTCACCAGCACTTACATCCACTACCTCGTCATCAATCATCGGTACTGATGATTGGTTATAGTCATTACGTCCCCAGGAGACTAAAGTACTATCCGCCAAAAGTGCTATGTTATGAAAGCTACCAGCTTCTATTAAAATCACACTATCAAGTCCTACCGGAATATCGGTTTGACCATGTGTATTGCCTCCCCAAGCTCGGACGGTACCATCTGAAAGTAAAGCGATAGAATGTTCATCGCCCGCACTAACCATTTTCACCTTTCCTAGATCTCCGGGAACGTCAGTTTGTCCATGATCATTGAGCCCCCAAGCCCGAACCGTACTATCTGCTCTAAGAATCAATGTATGCCCAAAAGACGCTTCGATCTGGAGAAGATCGTTAGCAAATATTGGCACTCCAAGTTGACCATCTACATCGGAGCCTGTAGATCTCAAACCAGATGAATCTACCCTTACACTATGTACATATCCTCCCGATACCATTAGTGCATGATCTGAATAGTCTTTTGGAAGAAAGAGCTGTCCATTAGTTTCATCCCCCCAATCGTATAATGCCGTATTCTTCTGTTGTGCCAATAAAGGCATACTCATTACTAGTAGTATAAATAATATCCTATACTTCATATTAAGATTTTTTCTTGCCGACATGAGATCTGTCTTATTACAGATTGATCAGGTTTTTTATTCAAAGAAATTATGGGAGTTGTATCTTTCAACAATAGTTCATGCAAATAGAAGTACAACCTCGTTCGTAATAACGACGCAAAATTAATCAATCAACATCGAAAACAAAACACGTCATCTTAATTGGCATGAGCAAAGTAACTGGCGTACAGTAACTAACACCCCCCACCACTCATAGCCAATTTCCCAATGCCGCATAAAGTTCTCTTTTAGTGAAAGGTTTAGCCATGTAATCATCCATACCGGCATCTAAACATTTTTCTTTATCCCCTTTCAAGGCATTAGCAGTAACAGCTATAATAGGAACATCAATTGGTGTATTCGACTCCTCCGGGGCGAGTGCTCTAAACTTTCGAGTCACCGTATACCCATCCATTTCAGGCATATTTATGTCCATTAGGATAAGGTCATACCGATCTCCTGTCATTTTATCAAATGCCTCCTTACCATCCTTTGCATCCTCCACTATAAGTCCCGGCATCCTTAGCATGCGCTTAGCCACCTTTTGATTGATCAAGTTATCTTCAACCAATAGGATATTGAACCCTCCAAAGGAAGCATTGCCCAATAGCTCTTCATCTTCATCCGTGGACTGTTTCCACTCTGATTTGCGTGAAGGTTTTATGAGTTGAAGGGTAAAATGAAACGCACTGCCAGAGCCCAGCTCACTTTCGACCCAGATTTCTCCACCCATTAGTTCCACAAGACTCTTGGTAATGGTCAAACCCAGTCCTGACCCTCCATATTTTCTAGTAGTCGAACTATCTGCTTGTGTGAAGCTCTCAAACACTTCATTGAGGCTTTCTTCGGCGATACCAATTCCAGTATCAAATACAGAAAACTGCAATACTCTTTCAGGACTATTGTCTTCAGAAACATCTATGACCTTAATCAGGATTTTCCCGTGATCCGTAAACTTCTCGGCATTGGAAATTAAGTTATTGAGTACTTGTCGAATGCGAAACGGGTCTCCTACCATGTAATTAGGGAGTGCCTCATCCATTTCAGCATCTATGACAATATCTCTATCGCGCAATATGACGGAAAAGGTCACCACCACCTCATTCAATAAATCCTCCAGACTGAAAGCAACCTTTTCGAGCTTTAGTTTTCCTGATTCGATTTGATAGAAATCTAATACTCCATTTATCATTTGCATCAGTGTGGCAGCCGACGATTGGGTAGCATTCAAGTATTCTTTTTGTTCCTTGTCCAGTTTGGTTTCAGCAAGTAACTCTGTAGAGCCAATGATTCCGTTAAGGGGGGTCCTAATCTCATGACTCATATTGGCTAAGAAATTATTTTTCTCCCTACTGGCTTGCAGAGCGGATTCTTCTGCCCTTCTTCTTTCTTCAACTTCGTTAACCAGTTCTTGGGTTCTATTTTCCACTTCAAAAGCAAGCATATCATCATTGAGTCGAATCATCTTCTTTCTAGAGTAAACCAGAAACACAATAATCAACACCAATATCACCATAATCCCAAGCTCTATCCAAAGCCCCAGCATCACAGCAGCAAACACATGCTTAGTAGATAATAATTCCATCATTTTTTCTCCATTTGAGGGTTGATCGATGGTTTTACTTTTAAAGAAACATCAAAATGGATAAAACTCGTCGTATCGATCAGCGCATACCACTAAGATCCCGATATATTCCCAAACCAGCAATAGTAAGGCGACTAAACTTATTTGATGCACTTACCTACGCGATATCATGAGTGGTTTGAATTTCGTAAACCGAAAGGCTATTGCTTATAACGGTCTATATAGTTATTGAAAATCATCACTAATTATGGACTAGTATTTATGAAATTGAGAAGTTTTCAGCCCGCATGTCGTCTGATTTTTACCACTTCAATAAAACGTATTAAGTTTACCGTCCTGAATTGAATAGAAATACAATTAATGATATGCCGAATATTCTTGGTGACGTAAAAAGCAAGCTTGGGAAGCCCTATGAGGATCTCGAGATCCTCCTTCATTCCCTTAGGGAAGTCTTAATCGAAAACGATGAGCTTGAAATAGCCAATAAGATCCCTTGGATCAATTCCGATTGGGAGATAGCTCCTGAGGATTTTACCAAAAAGCATATCCAGCTATACTCCATTATCTTCACACTTATCAATACAACAGAAGTGAATGGAGCCGTCCAAAATCGACGGGTGTTAGAAGATAAAGATGCAAGCAATATCCGTGGTCTTTGGGCGCAACAGTTTAAAGACATGGTATCAAAAGGACTGACTGAAGAGCAAATCACCGAGGTTCTTCCTGAAGTTCGTGTCGAACCAGTACTCACGGCACACCCAACAGAAGCAAAACGAGCAACAGTGCTTGAGCATCATCGTGAGCTTTACCTAAAGATGGTAAGTCTCGAGAATAGCATGTTCACCAAAAATGAAAAAGAAGAAATCAGAGAGGACATTAAGCTCATCCTCTATAAACTGTGGAAAACAGGTGAGATCTATTTAGAAAAACCGGATGTTCAGTCTGAACTAAGAAACATCTTACATTATCTCAAAAACGTATTTCCTGAAGTCATTCCAATTTTGGATAAGCGCCTTCTTCAGGCTTGGAAGCAAGCTGGTTTTGATACGGAAACCATCCTAAAAGACAACTTGTTCCCACGCATAACTTTTGGCGACTGGGTAGGTGGAGACCGCGATGGCCACCCTTTTGTTACCTCAACTGTGACCGATGAGACGCTATCCAAACTAAGGTTAAATGCTTTAGTCGTCGTTAGAAAGAGTCTGAAGTATTTGGTTAAAACCCTAAGCTTTGCACTTGATCTAGATGATGCTGATAATGAAATGCGCAACCGCATCTACAAGATGGTGGTGGAGCTTGGTACAGATGGCGAGGCAGCGCTAAAACGCAACAAAGGAGAGGCGTTTCGACAGTTTGTCAACTTAATGCTCGTGAAGCTACCAATCGACGTGGAAAGAGATCATGCTACCTCCATCCATGAAAAGGAAGGTTCATACCTGCGAACAAAGAGTTTGCTGAAAGACCTAGAGTTGTTAAAAACTTCTTTGGTTAAATACGGAGCTAAGTCCATTGCCTATAACTATGTAAATGATGCGATACGGGTAGTTCAAATTTTTGGCTTCCATTTGGCTTGTTTGGATATACGTCAAAATAGCACCTTCCATGACAAAGCGATATCTCAGCTTATGCATGCTGCAGGTATTGAAGATAACGACTTCATCAACTGGGATGAGCAGAAAAGAATGGATTTGATTAATAGCGAACTTAAGTCTTCGCGTCCATTTACAAATAACGATGCCAACCTTGGTGAAAATGCCAAAACAGTACTAGAGTGTTACCGAGTAGTGGAGAAGTACACTTCTAAATATGGCGTTGACTGCATCGGCTCGTTCATCATTAGTATGACCCGTAGTGCTTCAGATATGCTTTCTGTATACTTATTAGCGCGTGAAGCGGGTTTAACACGCAATACGGATCAAGGCACTGTTTGTATCATCCCTGTTGTTCCGCTATTGGAGACCATTGAAGACTTAGCGAATGGTCCAGAGATCATCAGAGGCTTCTTATCTCATCCAATGACGAAACGTAGTCTGAAGTATATTCAAGAGGAGAAGAAAGAAAGTCACCCTATCCTCCAGGTGATGGTTGGTTACAGTGACTCTAATAAAGATGGTGGTATCCTTGCTAGTCAGTGGAACCTCTATAATTCACAGGCACAATTAAGCAGCGTAGGCGAAGAGTTTGGTGTTAAAATTCGCTTCTTCCACGGTAAAGGAGGGTCTATAAGCCGAGGAGCAGGACCAACGCATTACTTCATGGGAGCACTACCACACTCTACAGTGGCAGGTGACTTACGACTGACGGAGCAGGGAGAAACGATAGAGCAGAAATACGCAAATAAAGTAAACGCAGTTTATAATTTAGAGCTTCTTGTAGCCAGTACTACAGCAAAAACAGCTCTTGGTAACTTCACCGAAAAGCAGTTTCATCCATTGGCAGACATCCTAGGAGAAATGGCTAAAGTGAGTAAAGAGAAGTACTCCGGGCTACTTCATGAAGAAGGATTTATCCCGTTTTTCCGTCAGGCCACTCCAATTGACGCTATTGAAAACAGTAAAATTGGTTCTAGACCGTCAAGAAGAACAGGTGCGACCTCTTTGGATGACTTAAGAGCTATTCCTTGGGTATTTAGCTGGGGACAGTGTCGCTACAACATGACGAGCTGGTATGGTGTTGGGACAGCGGTTGCAAGTTTAAAAGAAAGCAACCCTGAAGGGTTTAAAACCCTAAAAGAGGCAACGAAGAAAGATCCTTTTATCCGGTATGTCTTGACGAATGTAGATACTAGCATCGCTGCGACCGATGAAGAGATTATGAAGGCTTATGCCGAATTAGTAGAGGATGAGTCTATAAAAGCCAAGTTCCTTAAATTATTCTTGGATGAGTACGCACGTACGAAGCAAGCTCTATTTGATTTACTGGACGCAGATCTAGAAGAAAGGCGTAAGAATCATTACTACTCTAACTTATTGAGAGCATCGACGATGACGACTCTTCATCACAAACAAATCGCTCTTTTGAAACAGTGGAGAAATGAGAAGAAGATAGATATGCAGGAAGAAGCCGATAGAACACTAGTTTCTATCCTTACAACCATCAACGCCATTGCAGGCGCAATGCGAAACACAGGTTGATCTATTAAAAGCATGCTCATGTGGACTCTATAATCTGCATGAGCATGTCTTATACCATTTGTGGTGATAATGACGTATTTTAGTTTACGAGACTGTTTTTTTCTTATTCAAGGCAAAAAACACAGATCTAGCAGCGTTAGGGTGAAGTTTTTTTAACGAAAAAGAAGAGAAAAACAGGAGTAAAATACACGTCACTATATAGTATTAATGGTATTATATGGAAACCATAAAACAACCACACAAAAGATTAGGTTTAACCGACGTATTGCTAAATTTCATATCGCCGTCTTAAATAGACCTTATATAGCTTAAGACCTACCTCGCGCAGAGATAATCACTTCTCATAAACCATTCTCAGATCAAAAAACCCATAAGCAGATTTATACGCCTCAATTAAATTAATCGAATATTGATTGTACAATAGACTGAATGAGTGAAGCATCTTAGCTTTCACCTTCGGACGATGATCAAATATCTGAAAAATATTAACCTGAGGAATTACACTCATCAAACACTTCTCACTAGTCACCACGGAGGTATATATCCTTCGCGTGTTCTCGAGTATTGCGTTATCACCGAAAACTCCCCCAGGGGAGATGGTGGCTAACTCCTCGAACTTATCTTTAAGATCTATGTTCAACGTGACCTGTCCACTATTCACTATGTATATGGCATGGCTTGGATCATCGCGAAAAAAAACGACTTCGTCCTTTTTATATTCTCGGGTATACAAATGAGGGATGAACAGTAGAAGCTCATCATTACTTAAGTCTTCGAACAATTTGATTTTCCTTAAGAAATCAAAAGTCCTTAGCTCCTCTCCTGTATAAGACTTTTTAAACAGACTCTTCATGCCATTCTATTGTTAAGGTCTTTGTCGTACCAGCGTTGACTTTACACCTATCATCAGTCCGGTACCCAACAATCCAGATTATTCGCCCTTGCCTATCCTCTAGTAAGGATATGCGTTCTTTCAAGTTTAACGGAATTTTGAGATCAATCATAAAGTCACTTAGCTTTTTTTTGCCTTTCATGCCAAAAGGAACAAACCAATCTCCCTGTTTCCAAGACCTCAACTTCAGCGGGTAATGCACTTCACCGGCATCAAATGACGCTTTATTTGGCTTACGGGAAATCAGTGCTCCGTCCTCAGTAGTCCAGGTATACTTTCCTGAACTATGGTTGAAACTTGCGGTATTTTTAAAAATTAAGGATGGAGGAAGTGGCGTTTGGCATTCCAAAACGAACAACGCCTCTCTATCCACTACTAGCTGATACCCATCTGCTAAAAACCGTTTACCCACTTCATCTATCGTCTCTAAAATGGATTCCATCTGATGGATGTTAAATCCATATGGCTTCAAGACCTCCTCCAACAGTAACAGGTTACCGGGAAGTTTCGTCAAGCCTTTTTTCTGGATGGATAACCCAGAAGTGTCTTGGGTGATAAATTTCTTTTTGAATCCAACCAGATGAGCATTGACAATCTCCTGTGCGGCACTCATGCGCTTTACATTTACCTTGATTGTTTCCCTTAGTCCCGGGTTAATTTGCTCCAAACGTGGTACTACCTCATGCCTCAGGAAGTTTCTACTATACTTCGTTTCTCGATTTGAGGCATCTTCACGCCATTTTAGATCATGTTCTCTTGCAAAACTGACCAACTCCTCGCGAGAGAACTTTAACAATGGCCTGATGATGGTCCCTGCAACCATTGGAATTCCTGCCAACCCAGCAAGACCAGTTCCTTTTGTCCAATTGAATAGAATAGTCTCCAATACATCATCCCAGTGGTGAGCAGTCGCTATTTTATCCAGTTTACGCTTAGAACTTAATTTTTTAAACCAGTCATACCGCAACTCCCGAGCTGCCATCTGAATAGAAACCTTATGCTGATCAGCGTAAAGTAAGGTATCAAAGCGCTGCACATGAAAAGGGACTTCTAGACTACGGGCGAGTTGTACAACAAACTCTTGATCATTGTCTGAATCACTACCCCTCAAGCTAAAATTGCAGTGCGCTATTTCAAACTGAAAATCAGCTTCTGCAAAAAGATGCGTCATCACCACGGAATCAAGCCCTCCGCTCACCGCAAGCAAAACCTTTTGCTCTTTTTGAACTAAGTTATGCTTCTCTATTATATGTTGAAAACGTTCAATCAATGCTTCCTAAATATTAATCAACTGGATACTCGTCGATTTGGATGACTCCACAATGCTCCAGATTTTCCGGCGTTACAACACCGAACTTCACTTCATCAATGCGAAATTTAACGAAGGAACTTAAATTTGCCGTCGAATGAACAAAATTACGGCTTTCATATTCATACTTACGTTGTGTACAGCAGCTTATGCCCAAAAAAACAATAACTCAACTAAAAGTCTTTCCTATAAGGCGAAAGAGCAATTTGGTGGTAGAAGAGGCAAGGTGCGTTATGTAAAATTAGTTACTGACGTCTACTTCCAACACCAAGGGACTGATGTGTATTGTGACTCGGCACTTTGGTATAGAAAGAAGAAGGTATTGGAAGCCTTTGGACATGTAAAAATAGTTTCGGATTCGGTGGTGGTGACCGCTGAGAAGCTCGTCTATGACGGCATTAGCAGGATAGCCAAACTACGATCAAAGGTTGTCTATACTGATGGTGAAAACCGGCTATACACCGACTATTTAGATTATTTCATGAATAATAAAGTAGCACAATACTTCAACCAAGGAAAGCTCATAGACTCAGCCAATGTCTTGAACTCAGAACTCGGTTATTACTACGAATTACGTGATTATGTAGAGTTTTATAATGATGTAGAGCTCATTGCCAAAGACTATACGCTCTATGCCGATACACTTGAATACAGTACCATTACCAAGATCGCTTACACCAAAGGACATACCAGAATACTCACTGGTGATAGTGTAGAAGTCGATGCTAAAGAAGGAAAATTTGTCACCGTAAGTAATCAAACGAAGCTAACCAATAGCCAAATCGAAACCCCCGATTACTATATCAAAGGAGACGACATGTTTTTGGATGACAACAAAAGGGAATATTGGGCAAAAGGAAATGTTGTCATGACTGCTAAAAACGAAGACTTAATCATCACAGGGGATATTGGCGTATATTTTAGGGACAAAGGCATCAGTAAAGTATATGGACGTCCGCTTATGAAAAGAATCATGCGTGAAGACACGTTGTTTCTTTCCGCTGACACCATGGTTTCCATCGAATCAAAAATAGTTGAGGAAAAAAGGTTACTGGCCTTCAACGATGTTAAAATATTTAGAACTAGTCTTCAGGGGGTAGCCGACTCTATGGAATATAAGCTGGCTGATTCCACAATTTTCTTTTATGAAGACCCCATCCTTTGGAGCAACAAAAATCAAATCTCTGCAGATTCCATCAATATAGTGTTGGTCAACAATGTCCTCGACCATATGAACATCAACTATCACTCGTTCATTGCCTCAAAAGACACCATTGGTCAATATAATCAAATCAAAGGACGGCATATGCAAGCCTTCTTTGAGCAAAACGCACTCAAAACGGTAGATGTCGATGGCAATGGAGAAAGTCTGTACTATGCGCTTTCTGAAGAAAACAACCTCCTTCTGGGCATGAACAAAATCATTTGTAGTAACATGAAAATTCGAATGGAGAACAATGAGCTCTCCACCATTACGTTTTACAATAATCCTGAAGGGCAGTTTATTCCTCCCCATGAGTTGAACCAAGACCAGCAAAAGCTGGAGGGTTTCGATTGGCGAGAGGACAGAAGACCAACATTACCAGATGTGGCACCTTACTATAAAACCAGTGAGGATATAGTTGAAGCTATTGAAAGTAGTGCTGAGCGAAAAGCCCTTAAGGAGAAGAAAAATAGTGATCAAAAGAAAAACAATGCACAATAGTTACTACACCCTTACTACTAGTGGTTGGTTTACAAAGCATTGATTATATTTGCAGGCTTAAAATTCAGAGGAGGCGAATCGAATTCATGAGGAAATTATTAGTTGGCATCATATTCCTTACCTTAATCACATCATGTAGTAAATTTCGTAGTATCCAGCGATCAGACGATTGGAAGGTGAGATACGACGCTGCTATGGCTTATTATGAGGCCAAGGATTATTACAGATCCTCTATCTTAATGGAAGAACTTCTTCCGGTAATACGCGGAACAAAGGAGGCTGAAAAGCTCATGTTCTATAACTGTTACACGTATTTCCATCAAGGGATGTTCATCCTGAGTGCTGATCGGTTCAGGCAATTTTCTACCATTTATAGTAGGAGTAAATATGTGGAGGAAGCAGAATACATGCATGCCTATTCTCTTTACATGCAGTCACCAGAATTCTCCCTTGATCAGGGATCAACGGCAGAGTCTATGTTTGCTTTACAAACATTTATAGAGAAGTATCCAACAACAGATTTTTCTGATCAGGCTACTGCGATTATGGACGATCTACAAAGGAAGCTGGAGAAAAAATCCTACGAAATCGCAAAGTTGTATTTTAAAATCAGAGAGTATAAAGCGGCACTTGTTGCGTTTGACAACTTCAACAAAGACTTTCCTGATTCTGACTACAACGAAGAAGTGGATTATTTAAAAATTAAGGCACAGTACACCATAGCCTCAGAAAGCATTCGGTCCAAAAGAAAAGAAAGACTTCTCGAAACTATTTCTTTTTATGAGGAGTATTTAGAAAAATACCCAAAAGGGAAAAACATTAAGAAGGCAGAAGCCATATTTGTAGCTTGCCGTGGTAAATTAGAAAAGCAGAAAATATAATATAAATCAATATGTCAGGCACTTCATCAATTATCCCAAGAAATATTGTGGACATCGGAGAAAAGACTGGTAACATCTATGAGTCTATTGCTGTCATAGGCAAGAGGGCAAGACAGATTTCCAGCCAACACAAAGATGAGCTAAATAACAAGCTAGCAGAATTTGCTTCCTCAGTGGATAACTTGGAAGAAATCTTTGAAAACAGAGAGCAAATTGAGATCTCTAAATTCTATGAAAAAATGCCAAAGCCGTCTTTGACCGCTATTGATGAATTCATGGAAGACAAGCTTCTGCACCGAAGAGGTGAGGAAGTAGACTGGTAAATCAAGTCGGTAACGACTTACAGTAAATAAGAAGTCATTTGTGATGTTTATATTGCAAATGACTTTTTTTTGATAGGTCCTTAACTTCGGATGACTTCGGAAGTTGTAGCGACATATCTGTCAACCCACCGAAATGCAAGGAAAAAAAATTATACTTGGTGTCACAGGAAGTATCGCTGCCTATAAGTCCGCACTCCTAGTACGGCTATTGGTCAAGCAAGGCGCAGAAGTACGTGTCGTTCAGACAAAGGCGTCACAGGAGTTCATCACTCCACTTACGCTTTCTACGCTATCCAAACACCCTGTATTGACGGAGTTCGTTGACAGCCCAAATGGAGAATGGAATAATCACGTCGAGCTAGGGCTCTGGGCGGATGCCATCATCATCGCTCCCGCCAGTGCAAATACCTTAGCAAAAATGGCTAGTGGTACATGCGATAATCTACTACTTGCCACCTATCTATCCGCGAGGTGTCCCGTGTTCGTTGCCCCGGCCATGGATCTGGACATGTACCTCCACCCTACTACGCAAGCTAATCTTCAAACACTACAGGCAAATGGTAACATGATCATAGATCCTGAAGATGGTGAGCTAGCAAGCGGTCTAGTAGGTGTAGGAAGGCTGGCAGAACCAGAGGAAATAGTCACAAGCTTAAAAGCATTTTTTCAAAGATCTCTAGTACTCAAAAACAAGAGAGTACTCATTACTTCCGGTCCTACGCATGAGGCTATCGACCCCGTTCGGTTTATTGGCAATCGATCTACTGGCAAAATGGGAAAGGCATTAGCGGAAAGCGCTGCAGCACTGGGAGCACATGTAGACTTTATCAGCGGTCCGGTTAACGAATTACCTAAGCATCCAAAAGTAGATATCACGACTGTTCAATCAGCGGATCAAATGTATGAAGCAGCTCTAGGTAAACACCAAAAAGCCAACTTAGCCATATTCACCGCTGCTGTTGCTGATTATCGTGTTAAAGAGATCGCCGTTCAAAAAATCAAAAAGAATGATGAGCATTTTACGCTAGAGCTGATCAAAAACAAAGATATTGCTCTTGAGCTGGGTAAGAAAAAAACCGGCAACCAGCTTCATCTGGGTTTTGCTTTAGAGACCGAGAATGAAAGTGCACACGCACAACAGAAGTTGGCAAAAAAGAATTTTGACTTTATTGCGCTAAACTCACTTAACGATAAAGGTGCCGGCTTCGGACACGATACGAACAAGGTAACCGTTTACAATAAACAAGGACAAAAAACCTCTTTTGACCTTATGGACAAAAAGGTAGTGGCCAATAAGATTTTTGATTTGATAATTCCTCACGTCAAATGACCAAATACACACTAACTCTATCTCTTTTTTTGATTACACTTTACTCGCTTCATGCGCAAGAGCTAAAATGCTTTGTAAAGGTAAACAACCAACAGGTTCAACTCTCCAATAAGGAGATCATTGAGGAACTGGAAGACGCCGCCGAGGCTTTCCTCAACGAGAGGAAGTGGACAGATGATGATTTTGAAGAGCAAGAGCGGATCAGCTGTAACTTGCTGATTAACTTGACAAGCTCACCGAACCCTGGAGAGTTTGTAGCTACGCTACAGTTTAAAATAGCCCGGCCTGTTTTTAATAGCGATTACCAAAGTCCTCTAATGTTGCTGGTAGACCGCAATGTGCGGTTTAGTTATAACGAGTCCCAACCGATGCTCTTTAACGAAGGGGGGTTTACAGATAACCTGACTTCTATACTCGCTTTTTATGCTTACACCATCATTGGATTAGATTATGATTCATTTGCAGAGGTATCGGGCACTTTCTTTTACCAACAAGCGCTGAATGTGGCGAACAATGCACAAAACAATGGATTCGAAGACTGGGATAAGTTTGGGAGTAAGCGAAGCCGCTATAACCTCAACGATAACTTACTCAACGTCAACTTAGAACCAATGCGTAGGTTTATCTATCAGTACCATCGTAAAGGCTTAGATCTCATGACCGAAGACCCCGAAACGGCCAGAAAGAATATCGTTGAGTCCTTTAAGATGCTCAAAGAAGGGAACAATAACCTAGCTAGGACACCATTGATCCTGAGCATCATAGATAGTAAAAAAGGAGAGTTTGCCAATGTGTTCTCCGAAGGAGACCTTTCCATCAAAAAAGAGGCTTTCAACCTACTATCAGAAATAGCCCCCGCCAGTACATCCGACTTCCAAAAAATACTGGAGTAGGCGGGCATATGATTGGGTAATAGCAAATAAACGCAATTACGTTTTTGGTATGCTATGTTTAAGAAAGAACAAAATTGAACGTATACACTTTTATAAAAAATGATTTATATAAGAACTTCATTGGATTGTTCTTATCCCTTGCTCTGCTTGCATCAATTCCTCCAATCATTTCCTCAGCGTGGACATTCAATTTTCTGTTTAAATCAGTTTTCGTCTGTCTAGTAACTTCACTAGTGATTAATACTTTTCAATATGTATTTTGTAATTTCGATTGGAAAACCAGACTTAAATTATTTCAAACTAAACCTATTTATGAACTTGTTTCATCCTATGGCTTTCAATTCAGATATACAAAATATGCTTTTCCGTTTTTGCCAAGTCTTTATTTACAAGGTCGATTAGAAGAATATGATATAACTATTGATCATGTTTACAATTTAGACAGGAATGACATGCGTTTCTGTTTAACATCCGAACGACCAAGATTAGATAATAAACAGCGACAATTTTTTTTTGATTTTCTAAATAATAAAAATGCCCTGTTCACCGAACAGGATGGCGTCATTGAATATGACTATTCTTTCCCTATTGATAAACTGGAGCAACTGGAGGCAAGAACAATTTTGAATGAGATCAAAGAACTAATTGCAACGTTGAATAAATTCGAAGTGAAAAATAAACATAACAGTCGATATGGTAGCAGGGCGATTCAGAGGTAAAAGAAGCGTTAGTGCTCTTGGAAGTCCCGTCGATTCTACGACCTACCTCATTATAAGTCAAAAATGTATGAGCCGAATTGAAGATTCGACTATATTCGTACAGAAACTAACTATATAATAAGCACCTCACGGCATATCTGGCCGTTATCAGTAAAAACCTTTAAGCCTAAAATGAAATTTAAACTCCTATCACTTCTGGTATTTATCATACTTTTAGGTTGCAATAAGCATAGAGAATCTTCAAAAACTCATCACAAGAACATCATGATTGACGTGTCATTTGTTAGAGATTATCCTCATGACACCACATCATTTACCGAAGGGTTACTATTTTATAAAGGAGAATTATATGAGAGTACAGGAGCAGCTCATGACCTTCCTCAGACCAGATCTCTCTTCGGAACTGTAGATTTAGAAACTGGAATTATTGAACCTAAAGCAGAATTGAATAGGAATCAATTCTTTGGAGAGGGTATATCTTTTATCGATAACAGACTGTTTCAACTGACCTATACATCCAGAATCGGATTTATATATGATGACAGCACATTTAATAAAATCCAAGAGTTCTCAATTCCTAGTCAACAAGGCTGGGGACTGACTTCAAATGGGCAACAACTTATAATGAGCGATGGAACAAATAACTTGACTTATCTCAACCCTGAAACCCAACAAGTAGTCAAAACGGTTTCTGTTTTTGATGAAGGTCATAGTTTAGATCAATTAAACGAACTAGAATACATCAGGGGATATATCTACGCTAATGTGTGGCACACAAATATCATTGTCAAAATTGATCCTAAAAGTGGATCTGTTGTCGGAAAAATTGACCTTACCCCTTTTGCCGATGAAGCAAAAGCAATATTTCCAAACGCCATGGAAATGAATGGAATCGCTTTTGAAGAAAAAAGCAAAAGCATATTTATTACCGGCAAGATGTGGCCTAAGATCTATCAATTAAAAATCAAACTATAGAATACTGATAACAAGCAGTAATGAAATTATGGCTGACTTGAGCAATCCAAAACGCACTTGTGTGAAGGGGGTATAAGGAGGATGATAATGTAAAGCCTGATATTGTTTTGATTTTTTCCAATGCTCCATTAAGAAAATCTAAGCGTCATATCGCGAATTCGGCTATCTTCCCACCGAAACAAACTACACGTTAAACACCACATATGTACGGGGCAGATTTTTTCCAACCAAATTACCATTTCAAGTGTCATAATGTAAACAAATAGAATAAATATGAAACCTGTCTACTTCCTATTAGCAATCTTAATACTATTCTCATGTGAAGATGATGAGTTTGAATTTGCTCATATCAGAATTAATCATTTTAAACAATCGGCTGTTGGAGTCGGTCCAACTCTTGTGTTATTAACCCAAGAAGATGACAACATTGGAACAGACAATTGGCAATATCACTACTCTGGAATTAGTGGGTTTAATTATGAGTGGGGATACATCTATGACTTGAAAATTAGCAAAAGACGGCTTGATAACCCTCCTGAAGACGGGTCTTCCGTAGAGTATATTCTTGAAGAAATTATTTCAAAAACCTCTGTTGATCAAAATACCAGCTTTGAACTCATCTTAAAATCGGAAACGATGGGTATCGTACCAGCTATCGTTATAGGCAATGCCATTTCAGGGTTTAAGTTGATCGATGAACAAAAAATTAATTGCTCAAACTTATGTGAAGAATTAGGCCAATCACTTAATGAAAAAAATGAGGTTATCGGTTCGTTCAAATACGATACTACAAATCAACTACTCCTATTGGAACTAAAGCCTGATTAGAATACTCATCATATGAGTCTATGTCCCATGACGGTTCTGAGCTGACCGAAGCTATTCAGCATTATTGTATCCCTGGAAAAAATCTCCGATTTTTCCATATTGTTGAAAACGAGGCTCTGAAAAAACCGAAGATTTCCCCTAAAATTGATCAAACGCACAATTCATACTGAGGCGATATAAGGGATCTCAATTTGTTTATATGGATATAATAGTTATCAAGAAAGAAATAGACAGGGTTATGCTTGAAGTTATTAATCAAAGTGATAATCCAGAAATCATTCTGATTTACGTTGACACCTCATATGATGATCAGTCTAACATAGTTCCTTTCTTCAACATATTTGGTCTTAAAGTTATTGATGGTTATGATTTTGATAAAGCAATCGAGATTGCATCGGAACAGCAAGATGAAAGCTTCATATGGGATGTTTTAGATGAGTGCTATAGTTCAACATTTGAAATCAACCTTTCTGCTTTATACCCTGAATGGCCAAATGACGATGAGTCTAGTGACAAAAAAGTGGTGGGCATAATAGAAACTGTAATCGATGAAAAAAAACAAAAGTTTGACCATATTCAAAAACTTTATTTCTTCCATGTAGACTCTTTTGACTTTAAAAAAATCATCGATAAATAGAATCATGACAACCATCTTAAAACACTGAATAAAAGCATTTAAACGACTTTTATTCATACTATTAGAGATAATTGAATAGCCTTATGAAATTAAAATGTTCAAACTGCTCATCAGAACTTAAGCCTGAAAATATTAACATCTCAACAGATCTTGCAAAGTGTGATAACTGCGGGTCAATATTAAAGGTAAGTGAACTAACAAGTTCCATCACGAGCCTTAAAACAACCCCTCCTAATGGTTCGAAAATTATGATGACTAAAGGTGCCGGTGGACAACTTGAATTAACACTACCGAAAAAAGGGTTTTCCGCATCAGTTATACCTCAATTTATATTTGCTACTTTCTGGCTAGCGTTTATCTCTTTTTGGACTTGGGGTGCATCTCAAGGAAGCGTTATTTTCGCAATGTTTTCTCTGCCTTTTTGGTTGGTAGGGATAAGTATGATTACTGGAGTCATCAACTCCATAAACGAAGTGCAGAAGATTACACTGAACAAACAAATTTTACGAATCGATCGAATAAGACCCATTGGAACTAAATCATTCGAAACCGTATTAACCAACGTTCAAACTATTAAACTGAAAGGCATGAAAATGAATCCATTTGCCATGTTTGGAAATTTCAGATATGCAATGAAAACGCAAACATCCCTTGGCTCACCTATCGAGACACCTGCAATCATCACAGGAATGAAGACGGAGCATTTTTTTGAGGATGCTAATGATGCTGAACAAGAGTGGGTTTCAAAGTTTCTTGACACCCTAGTTAAACAGATGAATAAATAGCAACGATAAAATGTGATGATGAAATCACGCTTATATAATGCTAGACTTAAGTTTTCTACGTTCTATCAACCCGTTAATTCTGCAAACTGGTCAACGAAAAATTATCTTCTCCGAAAAGCACGCTTCGTACAGGATCGATATGATCAATTAGAGAGTAGCTGATCCAAAATATTTACGAAATGAAAAGGAACATCTTAAATTTTTTTCAATCTATTAATGAGGGGTATATCCACCCTAAAGGACGCAGGGCAACAAATATTTTATTGAATGAACTAAACCCTCTTGATGGCGAAAATACCTTAGAATTAGGTTTTGGAACGGGCACATCGTTGATACATGCACTTTCTCATAACCTATCAGCTAATCTATTTGGTGTTGAAGCGAGTAATTTAATGCTCAAACGAGCTGAGTCTAGAATCACTTTTTGCGGTTTAAAAAAGAAGGTATTTCTATCTCTCTTAACGGAAAACAACCATATTCCATTCCCACCAAATTTCTTTGATAAAATATATGTAGAATCAGTTCTAGCCATTCAAGAAGGAATTTTTTTGGAAACAATGGTTCTTGAATTAAACCGAGTGTTGAAACCCAAAGGAATTCTTTGCATTAATGAGTTATTGTGGAATGTTGACGTTTCAAAGAAGAAAATAGAAGACACTAATAAATTTGTAAAAGACAATTTTGGCATTATCCAAGCAAACGGTAGTTATCCCTATATTCATGATTGACGCAAACTATTTCAAAAACTTAAGTTCATTCTTGACAAATCAATAGACTTGAATGAAAGACAGCATTTTAATGGAATAAAAACCACTAAGAACTCAATCCTTCTACGATCGGACATGTATTCTTTTTTGGGGAAACTCAAGAGCAAAATCTATATCCACCAACGAAATGAACAGGATTTTTATAAAAACAAAATGAAAATGATTGACCATCAAATCAAGCTCGACCCGTATCTCCTGAAATTTCACAAATTAAATTAAATCGATTCATAGTGATAGTTCTATTTTTTGTTACTTCAGGCTTTGAAAGTCGTGCATAAACATAAAAAGCAAAACGAAAAAAGGAATATAAAGCCAAGTACAGGTCCACTAACAAGAATTGATAACTGAATTTGGAAGACTTAGCTCTGTTCATGAAGGAAATAACTTTAATAGTATTTTCAATAGACTAGAATGGGGAAACTGATAACATTTGGGCACTACTATTATTGAAAATTCTTACGTTTAATAGTGAAATTATCTAGAGGCATCACTATCAGCTCTTTTGATATTCGTGTCAAAAGAGATTATTTAAAAAGATGATAAGAATCGCAAATACCTCAACAGGTCTCGTTAATTCTGAGATGCACCTTATCGTAGAGCGATCAGAAACAGTGGCAAAATACATGAGCGCTACACGCTGGATCGAGTCCCAGACTCGACTATCTTCGCACAAAAACAAACTACATCATAAACTTCGCACGACATATCGGGTCGCTAAAAGTAAAAAGATATGAATCCTAAAATATCAATTATTACGGTCTCCTTTAATGCCCAGGCATTTATTGAAAGAACCATACGTAGCGTGATCGAACAAAACTATTCAAACATTGAATACCTAGTAATCGATGGTAATTCAAAAGATGGGACAGTTGATATAATTAAGTCCTACCAGGATCGTATAGATTTCTGGCTTAGCGAACCAGATAAGAGTCACTTTGACGCAATGAATAAAGGCATTAAAAGGGCAAGTGGAGATTATATCTTGATATTAAATGCTGGTGATAGGTTAGAAAGTCCAGAAACTCTGACCAATGCAATGAAAGGAACTAACAACGAAGATTTCATTTACAGCAGAGCAGAATATATAAATGAAAAAGGAGAAAGATGGCCTTGGCATAAGAAAACACCTACTCCTGATAAACTTTCCAAAAGAAGCTTTATAAATGGTATGGTAATTTGTCATCATTGTATGATCGTCAAAAGATCCATAACCCCACTATTTATGCTTGAACCTTGGAAAGTGTCAAACGATATTGATTGGGCTATCAGGGTAATGGAAAATGTGAAAAATGTTCATTTTTGGGATAATGTTTTTTGTTTGTATTTAGAAGGAGGAATTTCGAAGGTTCAGAAATGGAAAGCAGTAAGAGAACGTTTCGACATTAGTTTAACCCATTTTGGAGGGTTTTATACTATACTTGAACAGTTTAGGATTTTAGGACAATTAGTTTATAAAAAATTACGATAACATGAAAAGAGCATTGATTACAGGTTCTGGAGGTTTCATCGGTAGTCATCTTGCGAAGTTTTTGAAAAACAAAGGATATTATGTCAAAGGAGTAGACTTAAAAAATCCAGAATATTCGGAATCAGCATGTGATGAACATATTATCGGTGATCTCAGAAGTCAAGAACTAGTAAAGCAGGTGTTTGACGATGAACCCTTTGATGAAATCTATCAATTGGCAGCAGACATGGGAGGTGCCGGTTACATATTTACGGGTGATAACGATGCTGACGTAATGCATAACTCAGCACTTATTAACTTGAATATTCTCGAAAAAGCGGTTGAAACCAAATCAAAGAAGATTTTCTACTCTTCATCGGCCTGTATTTACCCTGAATTCAATCAATTAGACCCCGACAACCCAAATTGTGAAGAAAGTTCTGCATATCCTGCCCAACCGGATAGCGAATATGGTTGGGAAAAATTGTTCAGCGAACGCCTTTATTTTGCCTTTATGAGGAATTATGGAATTGAAGTTAAAGTGGCGCGATTCCACAACATTTTTGGACCGGAAGGTACTTATCAAGGTGGAAAAGAAAAGGCCCCAGCAGCCATTTGCAGGAAAGTGGCTATGGCCAATGATGGTGATCAAATCGAGGTGTGGGGTGATGGGAAACAAACACGTTCATTTCTTTATATAGACGAATGCTTAGAAGGAGTTTATAGATTAATGCAATCTAACTTTCATGGTCCGATAAACATTGGATCAGAAGAAATGATCACAATCAATCAGTTAGTTGAATTCTGTTTAGATATTTCAGGTAAAAACCTAGAAATCAAACACATAGATGGACCAACCGGTGTGCGCGGAAGAAAATCAGACAACTCATTGATATTGAAAGAGCTAGGATGGAGTCCTTCTTATCCTGTGAAAACTGGCTTAAAACACACCTATAAATGGATAACGAAAATGGTAAAAGAATCCGCCTCATGAGGTCAAGAATAAGAAGAGGATACCAGTAGGTGCGAAATGAATATGCAGTCTGGGTTATTTGAAATGATAGAGCAAACTAGTGATATCTACCTTTCTAGGAACTTAGAGGCATATTCATTTTACGGTCTAAATTTGAGATAAAGTTGAACTGGAACTGAAGAATCGAATCAACAGATAACTCCTAAACGACTAAAGACTTCTAAAGCTTTTTCTAAGCCCTTGAGGTTCCAACTATGCACCTGAACGATACAGCCTTTTAGACACCTATTTTGTACATCCTGAGCATCCAGGTTTAGTATCGCCTAAACCTAAATTATGGTTCAACGCATTTTCGAACAACTCGCTCTGATCAATAACGTCTATACTATGATTTCAGCGTTATCAAATGGCTATGAATTTTATATAAGCTGTTGAAATCGACTCTTTTGTGTAATGATCTTATGGATTCCATTTAAGATAGCCGTTGAACTAATTCAAGAAATAAACACACACAGCATCAAACACTTGCGAATGCTTTTTATTGGTCATAAATCAAAAGATCTTGTGTAATCATTCATGCTCAATGAATCATTGAACGTGGTAAGACTCGTTTGGTCTACATCCCATTTGACTGACGATACGGAATCCATAAGACAATTACACATGACCAATAGAACAGATGACCTGTCCCTTGACAAGAACCTACAACTTGCCCTTTTGGATGAGATACAAGATAAATATGACTGGGTCGAAGAAATGAGTGAAGAATATGAAAGAATGCGACCCAACAATCCTAAATGGGTGCCTTGGACCACTATCGAAGAAGGTGATCTAGAGTCCTATTCTTCTTTAGAGCAATTCCTGCTCACATTACAGCTCAAAAACGAAAAACTTCTTGAAATAGATAGGCTAACGCTAGATGGAGATCGAGACGTCTACCAATGGATATATGCCAACTGGTGGGATTTGGGAGATCATTTTGTTATTCGAAACCTCAACGGAATTGAAAAATGTCAATCCATTACATATCTGCATTTAGGACAAGGATTAGTAGAAGGTTGTAGCCTTCTACCACTCAAAGCACTTCCTAAACTTTCTGAATTGTGGATCTGCGAAAGTGGTAGATACAGAGATATTGACGCTTTACTACATCTTCCAAAGTTGGAAAAGATCAACGTGTCAAACTGGGAATCCAGTGATAACAGACATATTTGGGAACAGGTTATAGAAAATGTGAACGGATAGGATAAGGGCTTATACCATTTAAACCTAATAACGGCGTATTGTCAGACTTAATACCAGCTCTTAAATATATCTATCAGAAGCGTCCTTTTTTGAGCAGCTCCGAAGCGCTCCGCGCGTGGGTTATGGTAACTAGACCAATATCTCTCACTGGAGAACTTAAACTTTATAGATTCGCAACTTATGATGCCATTCATTAAGACTACATATTACAGGCTTAGCGGGAAGAGAGAATAATTTGACGTATCCCATAACGTTTAAGAGTAGTGAAATCATCGTCTCCCTTTAGTTGTCAACTAACTAAGGATAGCTTTCCAACAATCACCCCATGAAAAAGAAGTATTTGTTCTATATCATTAGCCTCGGGCTTCTGATCTTTATTTCTGTTCCGACCATTCACCTACTCAGAACAAAGTTGGCCGAAAACAGAGTCGAATCACCTGATCCCAAAGGTTATACTGACGATGAGAGTCACTTGAATAGGACTAAAATTGATTCTCTAGTTTTCGCTGCGAGCGACTCCCTTGAGCTTATACTTCAACTCAAATCTTTATTAGACTACGCCTCCAAAAACAATTTGAAAGTGTCCATTGCAGGGACAAAACATAGTATGGGTGGACATACCATTTCTGAAAATGGGATTCTGTTAAATATGCTCCCCAACAACCATATGAGTTTGGACACCCTACACAATGTGCTAACCATAGGCTCTGGGGCCACGTGGGAGCAGGCCATTAGATTCATCGACCCGTACGAGCGATCGATTAGTATCATGCAAGCATTTAACACCTTTTCAGTTGGTGGGTCCATTAGTGTGAATGGCCACGGCTGGCAGAAAAACCTACCTCCTCTCTCGAATAGTGTAAAGTCGTTTCGGCTAATGCTGGCGAATGGTGATATCAAGACCTGCAGCAGAACAGAAAATGAAGAGCTCTTTCATCTGGTAGTGGGCGGTTACGGCCTTTTTGGAGTTATTCTAGATGTCAGACTCAATGTGCAAAAAAACGCAGCGCTAAAGTATAAATACGTTAACATGTCCACGAATAATTACCTAAAATACTATAACGAGTATATCACTAATAACCCGAAAACAGAGCTGGTTTTTGGGAGGCTTAGAGTCTCTCAAAAGCGTTTTTTGGAGGAAGCGACGCTTAATTTCTTCGAAAGAACTCCATATCCTCCTGAAAAAATAAATTTCGATAGCAAGAAAAATACCGAATCCAAAAGGCTTATTTTCAGAGGGAGTGTTGATAGTGAATATGGCAAAAGACTTCGTTGGGAGTTAGAAAAAGTAGCGAATACTGCTTCAAAAAATAACATCTATTCCCGAAATGAATTGCTAAACGATGACGTTTCATTGATTGAGAATAAAGACTCCACCAGCACTGACATCCTGCATGAGTACTTTGTCCCAGAAAGGAACTTTATGAAATTTATAAACGCTATCAAACCCCATCTACAGGCTAGTGAAGTTGATTTATTAAACATCACGATTCGAAGAGTTGAAACGGATCACGATGCTTTTCTGAATTACGCCAAAGAACCTGTGTATGGCTTCGTTATTCTTTTTAACCAGAAAAGAAACAAGACAGGTGAAAATGCCATGATACTACTTACCGAAGCTTTGGTAGACTGTGTGATTAGCGCTGAAGGGACATATTACTTACCATACCGACTTCACGTTAGTAAAAAGAAGATGTATCAAGTTTACCCACAAGCTCCTAATTTTTTCGAGAAAAAAAGGGAATATGATCCGCAAGAGTTGTTTAGCAATACGTTTTACGAGAAGTATAAATAGAATAGATTTGAGCCTTACTTTATGCAACTACAGTAATTATTTAAGGAATCAGATCGATGCGTTTTGCTATCAATAGACCTAGGCATAAACGTATAGTGCTTCTTAGCCGTTCAAGCGCTCTAACATGTACAATTTACTACTATGATTTTAAAGTCAAAAAGAAAGGCTTCTCGCTTGATTAGAAAGCTACTCGTAGTAGCCACTTTACTAGTGTCAGCTCACTTTACTATTACGATAACCTTAGGTGACATTAGTTACTCACGCACTTATAACACCATTTACAATCCAAGCGGCTCTCAGTTTTTAACTAGAACGGCATGGGCCGAACTCAAATCCAATCGCAAAATCGTTAATCTTGAGCTTATTCCAAGCTGTCCAGGACACGTAGGGTACTTGGTAACACATTTGGGTTTTGTGCACTACGAATATGGTCTCTATGCTCCACCCTTGATACAACATACTCAAACCAGCGGATTCATGATACAAGTGGACACTATAAATGGATACTTCGTACGAACCATAAGAAAGGATGGAGAATTCGGTTTTCATATTCCCAAACAGAAAGGGATGAAGTGGGGGCTAACCATATACCCTTCATCGACAGCAAGTAAACTTGATCGAGAGCTAATGGAGGTGGCGACAACAGCGAAATATGATTTATATGAAACCCATACCCCATAAGATAATTCGCAAAAGAGTTGAACGACATATTACTAAGTTCAATATCAACTCTTATATAGACTTTACATAAAAGACGTTGACAACAAACGCGCAAAAGCGATATACAAGATACATAATAGGACAAAACTACTTTTGGATCAATACTCCGAAGACATAAGGAATACACATAAAACCAAATGGTGTAGAGTAACGAACCTGGGTGTTTTTAAACCAAATAATGATGGAACGAAGAGATTTGATAAAAGATCAGATAGAGCAATTAAGTAAGGCTCTGGCCAAAATTCTTTCAGAATTTATTCAGTTAAAGGCGAATGGTGACCTGAATCAGGCCATTGAACTTTCGAATCAGCACTATAAAAGTGAACTTGATCTTGATATCAACAAGTTATTGGAGCTTAACAAGTCTGACATGGCAACCTATCTCCATGACAAAGGATTAACATTCAGTCATTGGGAAAGCCTATCCGAGTATTTAGCCATCGTGGGAGCGGAAAAAATTGACATCAACACATCAGAGGCTCGAGAGTATCTTACAAAAGCAATAGATATATTGGATACAGTAGACGAGACCTCGAAGATGATGTCCTTTGAACGAATGGATAAGAAAAGCAGGATAGAAGACATGCTTCAAAGCATTTAGACATGTATTTTTTGTAATAGAGTCTAGATCTTTGAATACAGGCATTCATTGCCATAATGCTTGAATGACCAATAATCCCAAATTTAAAAAGTGAGAAATAGCATTCACTTGTAATCATAGTAGTGACTATCATAGTTTTTAAGAGGTGTATTAACCAGCGAAGAAGTGGGTAGACTTCCAACTAATCAAGTCAGTATAAACAATAGCAGGTAGATTGTTAAAGAAATACCACTAATATGAAGTTACCACCATCGGAGAAGTTAAGACATCATTAAATGGTATAACCAATTGGAAGTTCTCAGGGAAGAATTCAGAATTAATAATAAAAGAAGATGGTAACTATACTTTTAAAGGGGTTTTGGTCACATCTAAAAATCCGATGTTACCGGCGAATAAAGCGGAAGTGTTGCTAAAAAGTAAAAGGTTGTATAAACCGTTACTTAGCTGCTCAGGATTCATCGGCTCTTTCGTATCGTGATAGCGACATTTGAACAGATCTTATCATATCGTGACTTAGTTATGCCAAACAAATGGTTTAAGCTTACGTTTTTGGTTAAAAAGAAGAGAGTATGAGGTTATCGCTTATTTTAATGCTCAGTGTAGCATACATCACGGGAGCTTGCCAAACCCAACACAGTGCAAAGCATGAAGACAATGCCTATCCTATTCAAAAGACGGATGAAGAATGGAAGAAAATCCTCTCTGACGAGCAATTTTATATACTGCGCAAACAGGGTACTGAATATGCGTTTACCGGCAAATACTGGGATAATAAGAAAAAAGGAACGTATTACTCGGCCGCTACCGGTCAGCCCTTATTTAGCTCTGAGCACAAATACAAATCGGGCACTGGATGGCCTAGTTTTTATAAGCCAATAGATGAAAACGCAGTCAAAGAGATTGTGGACAGAAGTCATGGTATGACACGCACTGAAGTCGTAGACAGCGGCAGCGGTTCACACCTTGGTCATGTGTTTCGTGATGGACCGGCCCCAACTGGTCTTCGGTATTGCATGAACTCGGCCTCTATGATCTTTGTGGAAGATGGTCAAGAGTTGCCGGCAATCGTACAAGAATGGAAGGATAAATTTGGTGAATAGTTTTGTCAAGTAATAGACTGATTTCTAATCTGCTGACAATTAAACCGCAGCTTCCTAAATGCAGTAGGTTATGCGGATGTCTCTCGAGCATAAGACAGAACACTTCATATGGAGTATTTATGTGTAATCAGCACCATTAACCATATTAATGATTACACCACCTAAATTCCTTGTCAGCTCTTCTAATAATCTGCTTAAATCAAGCACTAGAAGAGCTTATTATTTCATATCATAATAGTAAGTGAGGTTTAAAAGTGGGTATCCTGTTGTCTAATCCTTCCTATTGATTGGTCAGTCGATATATACTTACACTAATAATTGTAAAACTTCCGAACCTTGATTTAGTTAGTCAAGATTTTCGTTAATATGCGGACTTATAATTTAAATACTTGAATATGAACAAATCAAAAACCCTGATTTTACTTCTATTTATTTTTACGGCTCCTTTGGCCACAGCTCAAAATAATTTTCAGGACTATGAATTAGAATTAGGGCCGTTTTATAAGGCTCCGAAACGCTCGGTTCCTATTGCGTATGTCGGTCATGATGAATATGGTTTTTATACAAATTATGCTTCCGGCAAGACAGGCTCAGGTAGTAAGTCACTGGTAAAGTTTGGCTATGATCTAAACATTATAGACTGGGTAAGCCTTTCTTCAAAAGGATCTGGCTATAGCACAAAGTCTGAGTCTATATTAATGCTAGATGGAAGCATACATCATTTCTACATAAGAACGGAACGCAAGACTCCCCCTCCGGGTCAACGAAATGGTATGGGTATGGGCAAAAAAGAATATCCTATATTGAACAAATCCCTTTATCTACAAAAGATTAATCAGAAAGACATGAGTCTTGATGAGCCAATTTTAATTGCAAATTTACCAAAGTCGGAAAGTGCCGGAAGGAACTTATCGGTTAGCTTTTCTCCAGACTCATCAAAAGTTGCATTGTCTTATCATTTACCCCCCAATGAAGAAGACCTTGGACAATTAGCACTAACAGTCTTCTCAAGAAACCTGCAAATCCTTCAAAGCACGAAGTTAGCATTACCTTTTGAGGACAAGTTATTCACCGCTTCAAAATTTACGATTAACAACTCCGGGGATTTTTACATTTTAGGTAAGAGGTATTTTGATAAGAAAAAAGAGAGGATGAAAGGAGCGGTAAATTATAATTATGCCCTCTTGAAAATGGATCATCAGTCCACAGACCTAACTCCGTTTCCGATCAGCAGCCAAGGGAAGTTCTTAAGTGATATGCAAATCAGTATTAAAAATAGCGGGGAGTTAATAAGTGCGGGGTTTTATTCTGAAAGCGGATCAAATATGAGTGGAGGGGTTTTTTATATCCGCTTTAATGAAGAAACAACAGAAGTTTTATCGGAATCTTTCAAACCATTTGATCAAAGCTTTTTGCTTCAAAATATGACTGCCCGCAAAGCCGAAAAAACTAAGGGAAAGATAGATCAAGGAAAGGATGTAGAATTACCGTACTTCCATATTGATGAGTTTATAGTGGATGACGATGGGGCAACCACTATGATCGCTGAGAGTAGAAATATCTATGCAACATCTTATTATGTTTATGGTCCTACTGGAGGATATTGGGTTAGCCAGACTCACTATGATTATGATGATGTTATGGTCATTCGTATAGACATCTCAGGAAACATTACTTGGGCTGAGCGCGTGCCTAAAAATCAGCATACTATTAATGATAGAGCAGCGTTTTCGTCGTACTCTAGCGCAATTAACGACAAGAATATATTTCTCATTTACAACGACAACGCTAAAAACCTGAATTACTCGGGAGTCGGTCGTGTTGCTCCAATGGTTAAGGGTTCATCGACTATGGTGATGGTTAGCCAACTTGATACTGACGGAAACATCAAGAAAACAGCGCTATTTAACAGAGGAGAGGTTGAAACGAAAATCAGACCTGCACTGTGTAGCCAGATTTCGAAAAATGAAGTATTAATTTTTGGCCATGGTTTTAACTTGAAAAACCAACGATTTATTAGACTGAAGTTTAAATAATACAAAGTTGATGCTTTCGGTTTAAGATCGTATTTCATAAAAGTTCGCAGACATCAAGCCTTTACAAGACTGTCAAGATGAAACTTGTGATCAATCTTTGATGGTAGATTCCACCTCAATGGATTATAACACTTTGTAGAGATTAATTGGTTTGGGAAACACTTTAACACCAAATGGAAAAACCCAACGCGTTTATATTATTCGAATATAAAAATTTGTGGGGACTGCTCTTGATCGCCATTCCTTTGATCTTTCTTTGGACTGTAATGTGTGCAGCGATTATGCTAACACGTTTTTCCAATCCCATATATTTCTTTGCTAGTCTTTTTGGAGGACTTCAACTACTCATAATAGTCATTGGAAGAAGACGGTTTAAAAAAGTCGGAACGCTTACCTATACCGGCAGCTCATTAGTAATCAAAATCTTTAAAGATGAACTGACCTATGCCTTCCCGGTTTCCGAAGAGATTTCCTTAGAGCTAAAGTTTAATGCGAAATGGTTAATAATGAATTTGGGTAAAACAATAGGACACCTAAGGTACTATAACTCGCAGTTTAGTTTAAGCACCGAATGCTTTGATAAACTTCAAATTGGAGATAGGCAATGGTTCGTGATGCTTAGAGATGCAGAGGAAGTAGAGCGATTCAGATCATTAAGGTCTGATCTATGGAACCAAAGAGAGGAATGATAATACACACTTTATTATTCGAGATTGACGTTACGTTCTGTGCCTTAGCGATATCTTTGGAGTTATGCATTTAACAAGCCTTTAGTCGTGTTACTATTATTCACTCTACTTACCACCATTTTCCCTCCAAAAAGCGGGTATGTAAATGATTTTGCTGGCTTGCTAACTTATGAGCAAACGGAAACACTAGAACAAAAGCTCGAACACCTATATTCAGAATCTTCCTTAGAAATCGTAGTGGTAACCATAGACAGTCTCAACGGCGAAACCGTGCGTAACACATCTACCAGAATAGGTAACGAGTGGAGTGTGGGATACCATGAAGGTCGAAACGGAATCGTGTTGCTCATTTCAAAAGCAGAAAAAGAAGTTTTTGCCGCCATTGACGCAGAAGTAACACAACTCATTTCATCAAGAGAAACCCAAAACCTAGTCAATAAAACGGCGATTCCTTTGCTCAGGAAAAGAAAATATTTTGAAGCGATAAGCGAGCTTATCGATCAGATCGAGATTAAATGGGTATATGCAGTGGCAAGCAGGAATATACAAATAGACCGTCAAAACTCTGTTGATGATGTGGTAATATCAGAATCAGCTGTGTTCTTTGGAGTAGTTTTAGTGGCGCTATTTCTAATCCTAATTATTTACGTCGCTAAGAGAACAGAGTCATATCGAAAGCAAAGAGGTGGCATTTGGGGTCATGACGAATGGAGCTCTGAAAACAACTCTTCCGGATTTTTTGGCGATGGTGGCGGTGGAAACTTTGGAGACGGGGATAGTGGAGACAGTGGCTCTGATTAAACCTGACAAACTACCGCAAACACATGGTGGACGATTCCATAAAGTCTGTGTCAATCAGAGCTCTATTTCCAGCTATAATATAGTGATGAGCGAAAGCATAACCCCATTTCAAAATAGGCTTGACCGAAATACTTAGCTATCTTTATTGATGAACAAACGTCCATTGGGACATTCAGAAAAATGGAATACATAAAAATTGTCACTTTCAATAAATGAAATATTTATTGAACGAAATCAAATATGCCTGTTAATGGAGGATAAACCCCAAGCAATCACTTAAAAAAAGCCCCTCTTTTAATTTGGCTGGGAACTTTGGTATATCAAATACATAACCCAAAATAGTAAACGAATCATAAAACTGATCATAAATCACTAATTTGAGATAAAATCAAGTGATATGACCACCACTCCAAAACACGATGAAAGCGTAGCGAAACTTACATTCGCCACTATTTACCCACTTTATGTTAATAAGGTGGAGAAGAAAGGACGAACTCAGGACGAGTTACATCAAGTAATAGAATGGCTGACGGGCTTCACCAGAGAAGACCTAGAGCTGCTAATCGAAGAAGAAGTCACCATTAAAACTTTCTTTGAAAAAGCTAACCTTAACCCAAATGCGGTACTAATCAAGGGGGTGATCTGTGGCTACCGAATAGAAGATATTGAAACTCCTCTAACACGGCAAGCCAGGTATATGGACAAGCTTGTCGACGAGCTTGCCAAAGGCAAAAAGATGGAAAAGATATTGCGAAAAAAATAATATCAATGGTCAATTGACGACATCGTGACATTCTTCTAGTTATAAGCTACGTATCCATGAAAGAAGATTCTATAACAACACCAAACCCGAACATTGTCTTTAACATGGTAAGATCCTTATTTTCGGTGATTTTGATGCTTTTAACATCCTGCTTATCCAAAGTAGAGAGCCCATTGATGATAAGCACCGGCGTATCCAGGGAACTCGCGTCTTACCGAAAGAAACAAGTATCAGAGGTTAAATACCACCTTTACTTCAAAGTACCGGAGTCTATTTCAGATGCTATTCCTGCCCACCTTACTATCAAACTCTTCATTCAAGACCTAAGTCAACCGTTACTGTTGGACTTTAAATCCAACCGAGAAAACCCTAATCAAGCGATTATAAACGGTAAAAAAACCCCACTTCACTATGAAAAGGAACACCTCATCATTGCCAAAGAACACTTACAAATTGGGCATAACGCTATCGAAATAGCTTTTACGGCAGGTGAAACATCCCTAAACAGAAATAGCGACTACCTATTTACTCTTCTCGTCCCTGACCGGGCAAGAACATTATTTCCCTGTTTTGATCAACCAGACATAAAAGCAACATATACCTTGAACCTTCAGGTTCCGAAAGATTGGAAAGTGCTAAGTTCCTCCTCATTAGAAAAATCATCGCTCGATCGCGAGCGAATGACTTTTCAGTTTAAGGAAACCGACCTGATGAGCACCTATCTATTCTCTTTTGTTGCGGGAAAATTTGCCATAGAAAATTCGAGTGATTCGAGCTTTAAGATGTCTTTATACCATCAGGAAAAGGATAGTCACAAAATTCAACTTAGTGTACCAGAAATATTCAAGCTACATCAGCAAGCCATCGACTATTTAGAAGCGTACACAACGTGTCCTTTTCCCTTTCTAAAATTGGACTATGCAACAATCTTTAGTCACCCATACGGTGGCATGGAACATACTGGAGCGATTCAATACCGTCAATCCTCTCTATTTCTAGATGAAACCTCCACACTTAATCAAAAGTTATGGCGAGCGAAACTAATTGCACACGAGACAGCACATATGTGGTTTGGGAATTTAGTTTCAATTGAGTGGTTCAATGATGTTTGGTTGAAAGAGGTATTTGCCAATTTTATAGCCGATAAGGTGATTAACCCTCAACCGCAGTTTCAAGACATAGATCATGACCTATCTTTTTTTGTGGATCACTATCCTCCGGCTTATTCGGTAGACCGTAGTACAGGAGCCAACCCCATTCGCCAAGCGCTTGATAATCTCAACAATGCAGGCTCTCTTTACGGAAGTATTATTTATCACAAAGCCCCCATTATGATGCGACAGTTGGAGACCATTTTAGGGGTTGAAAAGTTTCAAAGGGGAGTTATTGAATACATTGACACTTATAGGCATGACAATGCTTCTTGGCCGGATCTAATCCATATACTCGACCAGCAAACAACCGTTGACTTGAAGGCTTGGAGTGATGTTTGGGTCAACTCATCAGGCAGGCCAATTATCACGAGTGACATAGTTTACGATGGCGACAATCAAATTACTTCCTTTATGATCACACAACAGGCTGAATATGGATCAGACAAGGTGTGGCCACAAGTATTTGAAGCAACCTTGGTATACCCAGATACGCTAGTTCCTCTTCGCATTGATCTACATGGAAAAGCAACCCGGATAGCAGCGGCAGAAGGCAAGTCAAAACCTGAAGCAATACTGTACAATAGTGACGGATTTGGATACGGTGTCTTTCCTATCAACACACAAGCATTAGAGCTCGTCAATGAGGTGCAGCAAGACTTGATTCGGGCCGTGGTTTACCAAAATTGTCATGAAAACGTTCTACTCGGAAACCTCCCTATGGATGAAGTTTTTGAGACGTATCTAAAAGGAATTGAGTATGAGAAAAACGAATTAGTACTATCCCTGCTCTCCGATCAAACCCTTCATTTGTTTTGGAGCTACTTAGCAGCAAATCATCGTAATCATATACAACAAAGACTCACCCATATTTTGATCTCACGACTTGCATCTAAGGAATCATCAACGGTCAAAAAAACATTATACGATATGTTAGTTTCCATTGGGTATCTGGAAAGCAGTCGTAATATCCTATTTCAACTTTGGAGCAAGCAGCGATCATTTCCTAATCTCATGCTAAACCAAGACGACAATACCAAGCTTGCAAGGCAACTAGCTCTTTTTGGACATCCGAAAGCGTCAGATATATTGAAAAAAGCAAGAAGTGCCATCAAGGATCCGAATAAGCAAAAGCGGTTTGACTTTCTGCTTCCAGCACTATCTCAGAATCCAAAAACAAGAGATGATTTATTTCGGTCATTTGCGTATAAAGCGAATCGCGAAAAAGAAAACTGGGTACTGCTAGCCTGTAAATATTTGCATCATCCACTGAGACAACATACCTCCATAAAGTCGGTGTACCTTAGCCTTAAATGGTTAGAAGAAATTCAGCAGACAGGGGATATATTTTTCCCGAAGGGCTGGTTAAATAATACCGTGGGGTTGTATTCTTCAAAAGAAGCTTATCAAATCGTACAAACTTTCTTGAAAGGGCATCCTAACTTAAATCCGCAACTCAAGCTTAAGATCTTGCAGGCTACTGATGATTTATATAGAGTGAATAGACTAGTCAAAACGCATCATTAGTTGCACTATAAATCACAGCTCGCAATTATTCCTCTGTGCTATTTAAGTTCTCTTAGTAGCTGATATAAATTCTAGCAATAAGTTGTTTGAACCAACCCTTTTGTATAATTATCTTATAGATTCCATATATTCAGGCTAACCATATCAGTCGCAGACACGCGATGATACAGAAAAATGTCCGTCCTTGTATGCACTCAAATGATTTCATATGAACTTCCCACAATACCCTAAGCAATACGATCAAGAAGTTATTATCACGCCACAGCAACACTTTCTTGCCGAAAAGCGAGATTACCTAAACTTCACTCCTCCAAAGTCAGTCATCCTTTGCTTTGAAGCCTCCATTATGGATCATTACAGACAATTAGAACATACTGAACGTAGGCGTTTCTGGACTGGAGAAATGATCTATCTAAAAGATGATGACAAGGAAATTGCGATTGTTGGCCATTTTGGTATCGGAGGACCTGCTGCTGCACATATGCTGGAAATATTAATTACAGCAGGGGTCAAAAACTTTGTTGTAGTCGGTCATGCTGGTGGATTGCAACCTTCTAACCCGATTGGTAAAGTTATACTCATCGATAAAGCAGTGCGAGATGAGGGCGTTTCGCACCATTATCTATCCCCAGAAAAATATGTTTACTCTACTACTCAGTTTTTCGAAGCTTTAGAAAAAGGGCTACGCCAAGACTCCGTAGACTATGCCATTGGCAGCAGCTGGACACTGGACAGTATGTACCGCGAGACTAAAGGTGAACTATCTTACTATGCTCAAGAGGGTGTTGCCACCGTTGAGATGGAACTCGCATCTTTATTTGCCGTGGCATCATTTAGAAAGGTAGCAATCGGAGCTTTAATGATCATTAGCGATTATGTCTCCTTCGAAAAATGGGAAGAACATCTTCATGCAATGGAAACAAGTAATGCCATATTCCAAGCCATCAATACGGCAAAACGCATATTCCCATAATTCCGTTAACAACCAAATTATACGATATGAACATGACCATCTTCTTTGTCTTCTTAGGAATATTTTTGTTAATCTTCATTTTGAAAGCCTTTTTCAATAAACGCGCTATTATCAAGAGAAAATTAAAAAAGGCTACTTACCAAAGAATCGGTGAGTTCAAAAGTGGCGAGACAGCCAAGATCGTTGGTACGGTGGAAATTCTTGGAGATCCACTTATCGCTCCATTATCTGGACGCGAGTGCTGCCATCACCATGTCCTGATAGAAGAAAAGGTCTCTACTGGAAAAAGATCGTCCTGGAAGACGAGAATAGACCAGGAAGAAATGGGGCATTATTTGATAAAAGATGGAAATCACTTTGCGACGATAAAAGGCCAAACGCTGAAAACGCACTTGGTGCAGGATAGAAACTATACTTCCGGCTTTTTAAATGACGCCACCGAGCAACTGGAAAACTTCTTGAAAAGGAAAGGGATGAGCAGTGAAGGGTGGTTTGGCCTGAACAAAACACTTCGATACAAAGAAGGTATTCTGGAGCAAGGAGAACGCATAGCAGTATATGGAATGGGTACCTGGAAGGAGGTTGAGGGAGGAAATGATCTCAATAAACTATTAGAAATTACTGAAGCTGAAGATAATGCGGTTTACCTCAGCGATGATCCACAAACACTATCCACGCTGGAATAACCAGAATTTACATCCTTGGAGGACTTATATGAACTCCATAAGATAAGTAATACAAAAAAGTTGGTTATCGAGGCGCATTGCTTAGTTTTATCTTAGCTTTTAAATAAACTTTATATCATCACTACTATGCGACTTACCAGACAAATGGTCTTTGTCATGATCCTATTATTAATACCCGTAACAGGATTCTTTGGCATTCATAAATTCGTTACCATCACCACTGCCGACCATGTTTTCCAGTCTATGGAAGAGGTCCCGCATAACAAAGTCGGATTGCTACTAGGCACCGCCAAGCTGTTATCTAGTGATCATATCAATCTATATTATAAACACCGTATCGATGCAGCAGTGAAGCTATTCGAGGCTGGCAAAGTAGATTTCATTTTAGCAAGTGGCGATAATTCTTCGAAATACTATGATGAACCTACCACAATCAAACTAGATCTCATAAAACGAGGTATTCCAGCGAATAAAATTTTTCTTGACTATGCGGGTTTTAGAACACTTGACTCTGTGATTAGATGTAAAGAAGTCTTCGGACAAACTAGTGTGACGATCATTTCACAACGATTTCACAATGAAAGAGCTATCTTCATTGCGAATTACCAGAATATTGATGCCGTTGGGTTCAATGCTAGAGATGTAACCTTGAGGTACGGAGCAAAAACCAGGCTCAGAGAACGATTTGCCAGAATAAAAATGGTCATCGACTTGATAATTGGCAAGCAGCCCAAGTTTCTTGGTGAGCCTGTAGAAATAAGGTAATACATATACTTTACCTTTATTTGAGAACTAAACCTTCAAGTTTTACTTGATACTCACAGTGGAAAACAATAGTTTAGTAAATACGGATTATCCCTAATTACTTTTCAAATAATGGGCAGGGTCAATTTGATATCATTATTTCCTTTGTTCCTCCTCACCCTGCATTTCAGCTGTGAAAACCAAAGTCGTCCTATTGCGCGTAATCAGCATCCCGATTTCTCTTTTGTAGCAGAACAAACCGGGTATGCTGAAACTTTAGCAGAGGGTAGAATTGTTTCACAATTTGGTATTCGTTTACGCATAATTCCGAAACATAATGCAGCATCACCATTTTACTTTTGGACGTGTGACTGGTGGAATTACGGATTCCTTGACACAGATCTACTTGATGCTAATAAATATGTGAAAAGGAATAACACTTGTGACTATAACTTCGAAGTCCCTGCGTATATCGACAGCATAAACGAATCCTTAGAAATTACCACTTTGATCACCAGAGAGGGTTCCATTGAAGATATGTATGAACCTCATATTCGTTTTGGATATCATATTTTTACCACAAAAGAGGTTTCTTTCAGAAAAAAATTATTCCCCGACTCATTAACAGCACACAAGGTCGACTCCATCATGTCCCGACCCGATCATATTGTGTGGAGTAATATTTTAGTGTTGCAAAAGCTTGAGAGTCCTCCATTTGACAGAACGGATAGAGTTCGGTTAGGGCATGTCGATATCAAACCGCACGGCCAATCCATAGATCCAACAGGACATTCGTTACATCACCTTTGATATTGATTGATAAATAGTTCGGTCTAGAAATAAACTTGAAACCTAAGGTCAATGTGCGAAGAAATCCACTCACTATCAGCAGATCAAGTAGACTTTGCTACATTAATTAGGTTTTAGATAGTGCCGCTATCTTTATGTCAAAGTGAATGATTTTAAGCAATTTAGTCTCTAAAATTTCTAAAGTATGGATGATAATGTAATAAAGCATCTGGAATTTACACAGAACATAATTTCTAGAATGGCTCAGAATTCTTTCTTAGTCAAGGGATGGGTAATTACTTTGGTTTCTGCTTTATTTGCTCTGTCCGCGAAAGAAGCCGATGCGTCATACGTCTTAGTTGCCTATTTTCCAGCGCTTTTTTTTTGGTTATTGGACGGCTACTTTTTATATCAGGAGCGGATGTTCAGAAACATATATGATGATATTCGCACACAAAAATCAACTGATTTTTCATTTGTTAGAAATGATCCCAACACGGGAACAAGCGATTGGGCAAAAGCCATATTTTCTAAAACACTTCTGTTATTTCATGGAGTCATTTTGCTCACATTACTTTTCATAATGTTTTACATCGAAAAACATTAAATGTATGAGTTTGCTTGCCTCCATGTTCTTACAGAACATAACTTCTAAAAATACAGTTGACTCTTCAACATATTTTATCTTCATTTTAGCCACTAATTTTACGACATGCATGATTGCAGCTTTAGGAGTAATTGACATTAGTATTCACTTTGAATATTTCATAAATATGAACTATGAGCCGAAAAAAAGAAGTATTTATCAGCTACAGCAGAAGTGATACTCACTGGCTAGAACAATTAAAACCGCACCTCAAGCAACTTACCTTGCAACATAACTTTCATTTTTGGGTAGATACGGAAACCAAACCTGGAGAGGAATGGAAGAAGGAAATAGACGGATATATTGCGAATTGTGAAGTTGCTCTGCTTTTGGTAAGCACTCAATTCCTCGCTTCTGATTTCATTAATAATGAAGAAATCCCACGAATACTATTGCTGGCAAAAAGACGTGGCGTTAAAATATTTGTTCTAGTATTAGATTTTTGTGTTTTCGACTCCGAGTCGCCGTTATATAAGTATCAATGCCTCAATGACCCTGAAAAACCACTTGAAGATCTAGATGAGATATCTGTAAAAAAGATATTCGTACAGACCGCGAAGGAGATACGGACTGTATTAATGGAAAATAGAGAAGATAAGTTAGCCGAGTTCGGTGGCTTGCCAATGGATGACTATCTACTTCTATCTGTAGTGTTAGCTGCTTTGGTAGAAAGCAAAGATGAGCAACTGTCAATAGCCGACCTTATGGAATTGGTAACGCTAGAGCGTGGTACTGTTATAAAGCTATTATTTCTTCTGGAAGAGAAGGGATTCGTCAGCAAAGAACGAGCCATGGAAGAGCGAAAAAAAAGACTCACCACAATGTGGCGAGTCTCGGATATGGGCTTTAATTTCTATCAAAAGTTTAAATCATCTTTGAACGCAGTTCTTGACCGCACCAAGTAAAATGGGGAGGGTTACTCCCGTATTTCGTCAGGGAGCAGACGTACCCGGAATCCTCATTTCGGTGCGTAAGAACCTCGTCAATCCATACCAATATCCCATTGGTATTGAACCAAACTTTAGACTTTCCGCCTCACCAGCAGATAAAACACTTCCACCACTATCATCTTCTTCTACAGAATCGTATTGGTGTAAACTGCCATTACCGGTAATTCCGAATGGTATCCGGTCCGAAGACCTATTCCAAAAAACGAAATTTGACATTCTACTAAAATTTAAAATGTAACAATAATTAACTCTAAGTCATGGGAGAACACAAGTCCCCCTAAATACATCAAATTATTCATTAAAAAAGAAATAACATTATCTTTTGAATACGTAACGAGTAGACGATAAAAGTGTTGTATCAAAGTTTCTTTGAGAAGGAAAGAAAGGCGGTCGATGAGAGACTCAGAAGGTTATAACACAAAAAAGGCTGCCCGATGTTATCGGAGCAGCCTCTCAGTTCAAAAAAATATAGATTAGTTATTTCAATATAAGCCTTATATTCTTTCTCAAGTTGCCAGCACTAATGCGGACGGTATAGGTACCTGATGCTAGTTCATTTCCGAAGCTTAATGATTCATTCATTTCCCCTTGCGCATCCGAGATATGGGTACTAGATAGTACCATTCTACCAAATAGATCAAATACTTCTACGTTTACGCGCTCAGCGGCATCCAGATTTATTCCTCTTAAGCTTAGTGTTCGCTCCGTAGAAGGGTTCGGGTAAATACTAAATTCCGAATCCGACCCATTATCTTTTCTCATACGAATCATGATGATATCGGAATACTCAAATTTCCCGTCAAAATCTACTTGCTTCAAGCGGTAATAATTGGCACCGATCAACGGATTTCTGTGCTCAAAAGAATAATCTGTTTCGAACGAAGTTGTTCCTTGGCCTGTCACAGTACCTATTCGCTCAAAATCCACACCATTTACCGAATAATGTACCTCGAAATAGTCGTTGTCAAGCTCACTGGCCGTTGTCCAGTCCAGCATCACATTATTGCCGTCAGCATACCCTGTGAAGCTACTCAACTCTACAGGGAGCCCTCCATCACTTGAGCCATGGGCAGCAGGGGAGAATGATGTCCATGGAGTAGAGGAAGTAACCGAACCTGCCGTTTGATTTCCGGTGTAGCTTCCGTTTCCTTCATCCTGCCAGGTTCCTCCAGTGTAGTGCGCTACACTCATCACAGCAGGATTTGGAGCAAAACTAGTCGCATCCCAGAATAAGGTTACATAAGGGTGACCTCCATGACCATTGACATTGGATAGATCCCAGTACTCAATAGCACTTACGTGTGTCATCCCTCCACCTTTTGGCTGACCTCTATTTGGGTGTGGCGTATGGAAGAATTCAGAGCTATATTCATCAGTATTTGAAGGGCTACCTTGAATATTGGATATACCTAATCTAGCGATTCTGGCACCATCTCCTATTGGGAATATAAAATCATCATCTCCAATCTTATGCACAGGACCGACTACATAACTGTTTCCGTCAACATCCGTCCCCGGGAACGTCATAGGTGACGTTTCCTCTGCTCCGTCAAATGATACAGTAGCACCGTCATTGAATGTAAGTGGATTAGAAGAGGAAGCTCTCACAAGCCCAACCAGGAAATTAACATTGTTGTTAATATTAATGTCGGTCCCCAGTTGAATATCGCTATTACCAGCGGCAGTATTACTGATGACCAAATTATCTAAAGAAAACTCAGAGACGTTTCCTGTGATGACCTGTATGGCGGTTCCATTGAAAACCACTGTACTAGTACCACCAGAAACATCAATCGTACCATCCACATCAAAGTTATTTCCACTAAACTCAAGGTGTTTATCACCCAATGCGAACGTTACACCGGCCCCTATAGATAAGTCACCTTGCACGCCCAAAGAATCCAATAGTGTTTTGGTTCCGGTACCGGACAGCGTTACGTTATTTAACGTAATATTGGTGTTCTCTGAAGCACTACCAATGTTTTGGCTAGCTCCATTGAACGTAACAGTCGATAAATTATCAATAAATGAACCGTTCGTGTCATCTACGACCAAGTCTCCACCCACAGTTGTGGTATGAGATGGGTTAAGCACCTCATAGACTCCATCTAAGATAGTAAAGTCATTTTCTACTACCAATGCCGAAGAACTGGTGAATCGTACACCAGCACCTGTTCCGGCACCATCTATGATCAGGTTATAGAAGTTACCACCGCCTGATATGGTCACGTTCGCATCAGACGAAAGTGTTGTAGTTGACGTTCCCGGGTCAAATGTTCCATTGTTTGTCCAGCTATTTCCAACGGATACCGTACCACCACTTATGATAATAATGGTCCCATCATTAGTAAGCTCATCCACTACCGTAAGCGTCTCATCATCATAGATGGTCAATACTCCTCCAGATAGTATGGTTAAACTGGCCGTATTACCACTACCTGTAGAACTATTGATTACCGGCATTGGATTAGGACTTACATTAGGAATTCGTACTGTATTGACACTAGAAGGAATTCCATTATCCCAGTTTGCTGCATTATTCCATAAGCTGTCTGAAGCACCGGTCCACACCGTTAACGGATTCGTATAGGTCCATCTTATCTCTCCTGTTGAAGCACTGCCATCATCTAACTCTAAAGCCTCACCTGATGCGGCCCCTTGAGCATCTAAGAAAATGAGGTTATTCCCAGCTCCTTCATTTCTTCTAACACTATTAGTAGGACCGGAGTTGAACGTGAGATTAGTTGCAGTAATATCAGAAGCAAAGGCGTTACTAGATCTTAGGTAGTAAGAAGCACCGCTTCCCTGGTCAAATATTCCGTTATCCAAGCCTTCAAGTACAGATCCAGCTTGTAACCATAAACCTTCATTGTCGATGAATTCAACTTTGAAGTGGTTAGCCAGGAACCTTCCTCCTGATTTAACCGTGAAATCGTACCTTCCAGTAACATTCGTTAACAAAGCAGTATTCGCTTGATCAGCGCCGGTTAATCTGAAATCACCACCACCCTCGACGCTAAAGTCAACATCGTCATCAAGCGAAACGGTCTCGTTTGCCCCAACCCATAGGGTATCGTAAATCCGAACGGCATCTTGAGTACCATCGTCATTACCTATGGTCAAGTTGTAACCATTTAAGTCTAACTCACCTTTGATAAGGCTGAAGTCATGAGAGATCACCAAGTTGTTTCCTAAATCATACTCTACATCATTTCCTAATGCCTGACCAATGACTAGGTTATAGAGCGATGACGACCCAGGGTCAAACGAAATTGGAGTTGTAGTTGATGATGGGATAAGACTAATGGTTTGGGTTTTCGCATTCAGCGTTCCAGCGTTCGTAAATGTACCTCCGAGCGTCATATCATATGAGGATAAATCCAGTGTTCCACTATCGATAGAAAAACTATTGGTAACCGAAAGGTCACTAGCTAACGATACTGTTCCGGCTACGTCAATTATCAAATCATAGAAGCTACTGATATTATCCAAGTTTTCAATACCATCTGTAGAGTTAAGTACAACTCTACTCGTAGCAGGTGTAAAGAAGGCACTAGACAATACAATCCATCCTCCACCTACTTCAATATCATCTTCCGTACCTTGACAAATCAAACTTGCACTCGCTTCGAAGTTAAAATCACCATCAATTCGAAGATCTACCGTATCCTGATCGGCAGAGTTTATTTTAAGTACCGAATTCACCTGTAATGTTACATTCTTAGCAAATGCTGTATCCGCATCACTATCTATCACGGGCTCATTTAAGGTTTGTGGAATAATCACATCCTGAGTGATTAATGGAACGGTGTTTGAGTCCCAGTTACCCCCAGTAAACCAGTCACTGCTAACAGTACCTGTCCAGGTTACAGTAGGCGGTGCTAACCACTCTATGAGGTCATTTGGATCTTCCTCATCATTTGGTCCTGCGAACCCTCCGGAGTAGTTGAATACCTGAATATTACCAGTTGTTGCACTTATTTTATTGATATTAGTTGCACCACCACCTGGATTATCATCGAAGATGATGTTTTCAATTCTATCGCCATCGGTAAGATTTTGAGTATTTTCTATCCTTAGATATTTACCTCCAAAAGCTCCATTCTGGAAAATCCCATCACTGAAGTTATTGGTGGTACTGATTAACGTATTCGAGTTAATGAACAACCCATCTTCATTGAGGTACTCTATCACATAGTATCGAGCACCTATTCTACCCTCGTTACCAGGAGTACCGGCTACAGAAAACAGATATTGAGTAGTACCCGTGGAGGTTACTGTGGCCACTTCAGTAGGAGTTCCAACTATATTAATGGCTCCTCCCGCTTGTACCGAAAGTGAAACTTGATTCCCAAGCCTTAAAGTCCCTCCAGGTTTTGCTGTAGTACTGACATTCAGAGTACCCGAAACACTTACGACATCTTGATAATCCCCTACAGACAAGGTTTGTCCGTTCAGATCTAAGGTACCACTGGTTACAGTAAAGTTTCCTGTGAGGGTCAAATCCCCCACCAGCTCGTACGTTCTACCAGGTGCGTTAATTTCTATTGATCCCGCTATTGATGTCCCATTACCACTGATAGTAGGAGTACCTGAACTTGCGTTCAACATGTAAGTTCCATTACCTGAAGCTGCAAAAGCTCCTGTACCCGATGCATTCATATTACCTGCCACGTAACCATCATGACCATTGATATCAAAAGTACCGTTGAAAACATTCAAGTCACCACCAATGGTTACATTTGAAACTCCTACTTCAACAATACCTGATGGTTTGTTTACCACTACATCGTGGAATTCCTGAGTACCTGTTTCTCCTGGATACAACAATTGCTGTCCGTCTCCATCAAAAGTGACAGTTCCGCTTCGAGCAATAAATTGACCATCATCATTTCCCCAATTGGTAATCCAGTTTCCTGCCAAATTGATGGAATAGTTACCTGTAGAGGCATCTAATGTACTTCCTCTTACCTGTAGGTAACCATTAATTTCAATGTTACCACCCAGCGTTTTAGTATTGTCATAAAGTAAGATAAGGTTACCATAACCGACTCCTCCTCTAATGGTCTGGTCGATTGTACCATAGTACAAAGACAGACTTGTTGGGTCAAGATCATAAGTCGCAAAACCCGATGGGAAGTTGTTGCTACCATTGATATATATGGCTTCACCAGCACCCAACGTAAAAGTTCCTGTTCCCGAAGTATTGTCAATGGTATACGTCTGTGTAACGATTTGATTTATGGAATTGGTAATGTTTACATCACCGGTCACATCCACATTTCCATCTTCCACTTGACCAGCGTTAATAAGCCCTAATTGAATTCGAGCCCCTCCAGTGAATACTAGGTTATGGAACTCCACTGGATTATCACCACTTGTATGCTGTCTGATATACTGAGTTCCTGAAACTCTATTAAAATCAACCGTTCCTTGACCAGTCCAACTATTTGGATCCGCAATCCAGCTTACCCCTGACATATAGTATGTTTGACCGCTTACTCCATTAAAGGTACCGTAGATAAATACATCGCTTGCAAGGTTCATATCACCATTACCGGTGAAGACGACTCCAGATTCGATAATAAAATAATCGTTGATACTAATCGTACCCTGAGATGACTTGGTTCCAGAACCAGATGCGGTCAACTCATCAAACTCCATTGCCGTAATGGTCTGATTTGCTCCATTTAATATTACTTCACCGTCAACCGTTTGGTCAAACTCTCCACCAGTACCATTTATGTCTCCAGCCACATAGAAGTTATACCCACCAAGTGTAGGAATTACCTTAGCAGAATTTTCTATGGTCAAGTCTCCTTCTACCGTTAAGGTCGATGCAGAAAGACTAAAGTCTCCAGCATTAGTAGCATTTGAGAACTTAAGATGGTGGAAATTGATGGTACCAGGATTGATCGTTACGTTCGATCCAGCATTGGCGTCAAACGTTACAGTTCCATCTCCGTTATCAAATATCGCTCGTGTACTCGTCGTCCATGATCCTTCTACAAGCAGATTCGCTGTGGAGTCCATGATTAATGCTCCACCACTACCGTCTCCTAGTGTCACATCACCGTCTATATCTAACACTGCACTATCCAAGAGTTTTATAATTCCATCCTCAATAATAAGTGCACTTATATTTACCGTACTATCTGTAATAGTTGGGTTAAAAGGACTTCCTAGAGCGATAACGGCTTCCACATCATTTGAGGCAATTGAAGGCACACCATTGTCCCAGTTAGAGGCTGTATACCAATCGGTACTTGTTCCTCCCGTCCAGCGTGTGTCTGTTGGCTCTTCCCAACGTAACTGACCGTTATACGCCGCTGGTGTTGTAGCATCTCCGTCATCTTCGTATAGTCCTCCATTTCTTCCTAATGGCCCAGAAGTACCTCTAAACACTGTGGAGTCATTACCGCCAGCATTAGATCTGGTTACGTTATAATGCGAACCTACTGTTGGCGTTCCTCCAAAGCCGAAAACAACATTGCTAATGGTAACTGTATCATCCATCTCTAAGGTCAAGTATCTATTACCAGATACTGGGTTATCATCACCTCCTGTACCGTTACCAGCATCTGTAGCCAGTTGTGAAAAGGCTCCATTGCTAAAGTTATTTCCTAAGTTATCAGGGTCTAGGATGGCACCATCCTCTACTTCGAGACCTTCATCTGTTAGATATTGAATGTTGTAGTATTGGGCTTCAATTTCACCACCTGACTCAATATTGATATCTATTCTTTCACCTCCATCGTATCTGGCTACGGAAGCGACATTCGTCACATCGCCTACAATTCTTAGTCTTCCTCCGCTTTGTACATCTAAGTTTCCACCTATCTCCGTGTCGGCGTCGTCTCCTCCGTCATCCGCACAACTGAATTGAAGAATGGCACCTGCATCTACTTCCAACACTCCGCCATTTCCAATAATATTCAGTTCCGCGTCTGGATCATTGGCATCATTATTTCCCAGTGTCAATGTGTTACCGTTAAGGTCTAATGTAGCGCTAGACAGGGATAATGCATTTCCTGAAGTATTCCCCAAAATCCACATGTCATCGGTCATCGTATATCTTCTACTACTATCACCTTGGAATATTACTTGAGAAAATAGTTCATTATTCGTTGTTATGGTTTCAGAAGTAGTATCAACTGAATTGAATATCACCGTGCCATCTCTTTGGACGAAATCACCACCACAAATCCAACTACCATTTACAGTCATTTGATAATCACTTCCATTAATGACGTCAATATTAGTTGCAGCTGCTATTGTAACGTCATTGACCAAAATATTACCTGATAGCTGCTTAGTTCCTGACGTAGCTGTGGTTATGTTCGGCACACCAGTGATATTGGCATTTGCCGAGTCCAGTATTGGTAATACCTGAGTACCCGCTCTATCGAATGTTAGTGTGGCGTTATTTCCTCCGCTACCTAGGATCCATGATCCAGCAGGGTCTATGGTAAACGTGTTACTTGCTATGGTATGTGTGAGACTACCAAAATCAATTTCAGCATCAGCAGCAATAGCAAAAGCTCCGTTTTCTATGTTAAATCCATTATTCTCTACCGTTACGGTAGTTCCAGTAGAGTTATTTACACTTAGGTAACCAATTGAGTTTGTACCTGGATCAATGGTCGCGTTTCCACCTGTAAATGAGAATGGATACGTGGTAGATGGCGCGTTGATAGTCCCATTATTTTGAAATACCTCTCCTGAGAAATTGACACCTCTATAGTTAAATAGAACCGTGACACCAGAAGCAATCGTTATCGAGTCATTGATATTAATGGTTTCATCTCCGTTGTTAGGGTATATCGTTTTCGTACCTCCTCCAGAGAATGTTACCTTTTCAAGGTCAAAATCGAATCCTGAACCATCATTATCTATGATAAACTGGTCACCACTACCGGAAAATGTTACTCTTGTACCCGCAGTCGGGATGTAATCTCTGAGGTCAATATATGCTCCATTTAGCGTCAAATTATTTCCACCATCTTGCAGAGTAGGGTTATTGTTCATAACCAGGTTACCATGGGCAGTAAGGTCACCGTCCATAGTTAATGTACCCGTGTTATACATATAGATTAAACCGTATTCTAAATTACCAGAGTTCGTGAATATAGTTTGATCTCCGGATGCCCTAAACTCAACCTGACTGGTTGGGTCCATTTCATAATGTGCAAAACCGGTAGGAAAGCCAGTGCCCACTACTCTAACATCTAGCTGTGCGTTAGATTCAAAAGTCAAGGTGTCATCACCATCGCTAGTAATGGTATAAAGTGATTGATACATTCTCACTCCGTCACCCACAGTGAGATTTCCTTCCATAACCACATTAGAGTTGAACTGTTTTGTACTAGATCCTTGTAAGGAAAGGCTTCCTAACCTTCTTGAGGTAGTATTAAAGTCATTGTCAACCCAGAAAAACTCTCCAGTGTGTACGATCCCCCCACCGTTCCAGGCCATGGAGTCCGTATTATCCAAATTAAAGGCATCGGCTAATGTAATTGTATGACCGTTTACGTTAAAGGTTACATTACCATAGTGCACTAAGACATCATCGTTGACCGTAATATCACCTTGTAGCGTTGCTTCAGTATCGGTATTATTCAATGCTCTCAGGTATAAATCATTATAAGTAATGTTTCCTTGTACTGACATCGCACCGTCCTGAAGGTACTCTACGATTCCACCCGTTAAGCTATACTCACCAGCAGTTGGGAAATTACTATCCCATATTCGTAAAGTTCCTCCGGTCTGAGAAAGTGTTCCGGTAATATTGACGGTGACACCGCCTGTGAAAATATCAACAAAAGCATTTTCTGAGATGACAGAGAAGTTACCGTTCACCGTAGTACTTCTTTGAATTCGCTTAGTAGCAGAATTTTGGAAAATAATATTATTAAATGTTAAGTCGTGGTTATTATCCGACTCAATAAGTTGTGTGGATGTTCCATTGAAAATGACAGTACCAGTACCCGGCACAAATGCATCCGTTTGGTCCAAGTCCCAATGCCTTCCTACAAATATGGTCCGGTCGTTACCAGACACATTCCCCGTACCACTTACAAAAGTTACATCTGCGGCCATCGCTATATTACCATCGATACTCTTGGTTGCCGCGCCTTCGAAATATGCACTATATAAGGTACCTCCGGAGATACTCTGCGAACCAGACGTTCCGTTAAATCGAACTAATGATTGACCTGGTTCAAATATTCCGCCTTCTACTAACCAGTCTTTATTGATAAAAAAGTTAAATCCACTAGACGCGTCACAAGTTCCACCTCTTAACTCAAAGGCGTTGGAAACTGTAACCACAGAACCTAGGGTATAGGTAACGCTATCTCCCCCTGCTACGGTAAGGTTATAAAAAGGATCTCCGTTGCCATTAGTCGTAATAGAGTGGATACCATCAGTACCATTGAAAACAACTGTAGCCGAACCTTCATTAAATGTTCCATTATTTGACCAAGCACCTGCTACATATAGTCTTGATGCCGGATCATCCGTCATATCTACTGTACAACCCGAAAAATTCGTGAAGTTTCCGGCAACGTTTAATTTACCGGCACCTTGAAAGGTTAAGTCACCAGCATTTCGAATAATCAAGCGCGCTATCGAAAAGCTATCAGAAGTGGTAATAATAGGGTTGAATGAACTACCTGCTTCTAGATAAACAATATCATCAGCATCTGGAATATTATCTGCATCCACATCACTAGGATCACTCCAGTTTGCCGCATCACTCCAATTGGTGCTTGATCCTCCTATCCAAGTGAGCCCGGCATCTTCATTCCATAGTACATACCCAGTCGTGGCTCCTCCATCAGGAACATCCGACTCATCTTGTGCACCTGCTAGGGTACCACCAGCAATTACAAACTCAAACGTACCGGTTGGTAGATTTGATCCATCAACAGCCACGTTATTAGTTGGACCAGCATTGAAGACCACATTATTAGCTGATAAAGCTCCGAGGCTAATATTTGCCAACGTCATATACGAGGTGCCGGTACCTGATGTGAATGTTCCATCACTGAAGTTATTACCTGTGGTCGATCCATCAATGGTACCGCCTTCTATTCTTATTCCATCACCAGAGGTACTTGATATCGTGTAATATCTAGCTTGGATGTCTCCCCCAGACTGTGTAAACGTAAAACCACCTGCATCGGCAGCTCCAAAAGTTGCGGGTTCTCCTTCTAAACCAACCACTTCAAGCGTTCCTCCAGTTTTGTTAAAGTCGGGGTCAGTAGCTAAATCATTGATGATTAGAGAAGACCCTTCATTTACTAAGAGTGTACCGCCCGACATATCAATTCCTCCTCTATTGATGGTAAGCGAACGACCATTTAAATCAAGTGTACCAGCAGTCATGGTAAACTCATTATTCGTGTTATCTCTTACCAAAAAGTCTCCCGTTAACTCATAAGTAGCACCAGTCGCGTCTATCTCAAAATCACGAACCTGATCACCTCCCAAGTCAATAGAATGCGTACCAGAAGAACCGTTCATCACGATTTTATGATTTTCATGGTAAAACAGGAAGTCCCCACCTTCGTTGATCAGGTCACCTCCTACATATAAGGTTTGAATATTGGCATTATCGTATAAGCTGAAGTTACCAGAGACCAATCTTAAATCATTCAGTACATCAATTCGATCGTTAAGTACTACACCACCACGTTGTACCAAAAAATGTATGCCCGGATCTATGTTGATCGTCAAGTTATAAAAGTTCTTATCTGCTTGCGTTCCGCCACTCCCATTATCAGTTCTATAGTTTGTCCAACTTCCTACGAAGGTTACGGTACCCTGACGTGGGTTAAAGGCACCATAGTTGTTCCAGCTTTCCTCGACTGTTACTGAATAGTTACTTGCCGATACGTCTAATGTAGAGTTGTTGAAAATATTAAGCTCACCGTCGCATGATATATTTCCAGAAAGTAATAATGAAGTTGGGTTTGTTCCGTCTCCGATATCTATATCATGGAAAGTAGATGTGCTAACCGTTACAGTGCCAGTGGTATTTAGGAAGTTCACAGAATTTTGATGCTGAAAAGTACCGTTATTATTCCAGTTGCTTCCCATAAAATTAACCTGATACCACCGAGCATCAAATGTTGATTCGCTTGAAATGGTTAAGTCACCTTCAACAGTAAGGGTATTATTTACCAATTCCTTATTGCCACTATTCTCAAACACCAACGTCGGTAGCATCTCGCTGGCATTTATCATTCTAAGATTTTGTTCGGTCTCACCATTCATTACGACAACACTATTGGTTGGATCCGCATAGGTAATGATGGCATTGCTATTGATATAAAAGTCTTTTTTGATTTTCACCGTATCTCCAGACATATCAAGAGTGGAGTTGCCCTCAATAAATAAATGGAAACCAGCTTGAATAGTAGATTGTACATCCAACGTTGATGAATTAGTGACATACAAACTATTAAACGAAGAAGAAGGGTTTGTAGCAATGGTTTGCGTGGTACCCCCGTTAAAATCCGTGATAGAACCAGTTTGTGTGAATGTTCCAGTACCAGTTTCTGACCAGTTTCCAGCTACATCAATGGCTTCGTTTCCTGCATCAACCGTTACTCCATCGCCTATTGTTACATTACCATCAATTAAAAGTGCTCCTGTAATGGTCTTAGTTCCAGAACCGGCGAACGAAATATTATGAAAATCCGAAGCGCTAATTACTTGATCTGCACCATTAAATGTAATGGTAGGTGACGCGGTATTGGCAGGACCTGATTCATCATCACCAGTAAATGCCGCTCCCATATTCCAGTCTCCAGCTACTGTATGACTATAACTGAGGTAATTTTCAGCTCCAAAGAAAAGTGTACCAAAGCGGAATACTGGGTTTCCGCCTACTCTAGAGACGTTTCCTTTTATGTTAAGAGCGCCTCTGACATATTTATTTCCACTGCCTGAGAATTCGATGGTACCAAAAGTTCCCCCGTTAAAGTTTGGAATTGATTGGTTGCCAGCCAAGTCGAATCGCACTGTACTTAGTGAATCAATGGTGACAATATCTGCTGGGTCATCATCATCAAACCCTTCCGCAAATCCGTCATCATCATTAGAACTAGTATAAATGATACAATGTGCTCCGAGAGTAAATGTATCTTCTTCACCATTATTACCGAATATTTGATTGTCGTCAATATCCACAATGGTAGTGTTAGAGGCTGACCCATTCGGGTTTTCTATGATAAATGCGTCTTCTATACTTATGTTGTCATCTATATATATTCTTCTAATGGCAGTGGGACTTTCGGAATTTGTAATTCTCAGCGTTGCCACACTATAATTTCCTGATATAGGACCGTCCATTACTTGCTGTCTGTTGGCATCCAAGATCAATACCGTATTACCAGCATCAAAAACAGGACTTCCAGCAGTTGTACCGTCATCCATGTACATATCTTCTTTCACGATCATCGTGGCTGAGTGACCGACTTCAAATTCAACTCCATTTATTTGATCAAATTGACCGCTCAATAAAAGCGTGTCGTTACTAGTGTGCAAGTTTCGCTTCACTCTAGAAACCCCATCACCTTGAGCTAAGTACAACCTTCCAAAGTTAATGGCCACACCTGCAGAAGATTCACTTCTAATAATTTGGTCGTAGTCTCTATCGTAACGCACCAAACTGGTGACAGCCAATGAATAATTTGCAAAACCGGTCGGAAAGTTATCATATCCTCTTACGAACAAAGACCTGTTAGCATCTAATGTCAATGTCCTGGATCCCGTTACGATCAGTTTAGAATCCGCTTCTCCCGCCGCGGGGGAAGAAGAAGTACCATTTAAAACTAAGTATCCATCTTCTATAATGCTTAAATCACCATCGATTGTTAAAGTATCATCTCGTTCAAGGTTACACCAAGAATTGATGATAACGTTCACCTCATTACCTAAGGTTATGTTTCCATCAGTGTTGGTATTATCACCAAAACGAATATTACTTCTATTAAAGGTAACCGTACTACTGTCGAGTAGGATACCATTTCTATTTTTAACTTCTAAAGTCGCAATTGTATGACTGTTCGTACTTGTCGAATCCGCAATAGCACCATCATCACTTATCTCGAGAAACCATGGCGCTCTAAAATTTCCAATGACTGTTTTGGTACCATTGTCTATTAGCACCCCATAAAATGTAGCTCCATCAGCTATATTCAGAAGCTGTGCTCCCCCAAGAAAATCAGTCACACTCCAAGCATCTGCCGTAAAGGTTGCGCCGTTTAACAAGCTAAAATCACCATAGAAATCATGATTTACAGCAGTTGAGATATCCGTTCCCGTTGAATCAGCAATAAAATCTCCGTTTACGACAAGTGATGCCACCAAAATAATTGATGACCTACCATTTATGGTGAGGTCGTTGAGCGTAAGTGTATTTCCAGATATCACGGATGAAGTGGAATTTGATAGGGTAAGACTTGCCACATCAGTGCCAGAATTTAGGTCAAAAGTACTTCCTGCGTGAACGATGTCTCCAGTGACCTCTACTGTGTGTGTAGCTGAATTGCCTCCTAAGTTAAAGTTGGAATTCGCTAAAACGGTTAGTGCACGAGAGACAACTAAGGCCCGGCCTGTCCCGTCATTACCAATAGTAAAGGTAGCTCCCGCTCCTCCCTCACCGACTTCCAATTCTTCGACTGAGATATCGCTGGCAAGCACAACAGCGTCTCCGTCTCGAATAATAAATTTGTCACCCGTAATATTGTCAAAATCACCAGGATTTGACGGTGTCCACGAAATGCTTCTAAAATTCCCTGAACCATTCGACGTATACGTGGTGGCTCCCACATACTGCGCTGATAGCAGTAGTACTAAACATGATGTTACAAAGGTGTATGTAGATTGTATCCTCATTGAAAACTGGTTTTTCCTGTCTTTCGAAAAAACCGTATAATGAGGTGTCTTTTAATATAATTCTGTGGGCAGTTTAGAAAGCGAGGTCAATAACATGTATTCAAGGGTTTTTGGTAACCCGTTTTTCAGCTCCTTTTCCGGTGCAGCCAAATATTATTCTGAAAATCTTGAAATACATGTATTTCGCCAAATAATCTATTACCGTTCTGACTACAGTTAATACAATCAATCTTAGTAAAATAACTTCTGAATTCCGGCGTTGTGAAAGGCTGGGATGAGAAAGGTAAAATCTCATCAATAACCGGATCTTTTCTTCATTCTTTGACCAGTAATAACAAGGAAGGAATTCAATAAAAAATTAAAAAATAAACAGTATAATAACATCCTCAGGAAAGCCATAGAGGTTGGTTGATACCACCAATAATTCTGATTTTAACCGATTTACAGGCCTATGACTAACTATCCAAAAAGAAGTTATGGTCTGCAATTTCTCTTTTTAGCTTTTCAATATCAGGAATTCCAATTTTCTTCCCCTCGGCTACTATCAGTTGTTCCTTCTTTAGTGCGGATAGGTTCCTAATCACTTGCTCTTCTGTAGTACCAGCAAAGCCAGCAATTTCTTTTCTGGAAAGAACGACGTTCATAAATCCGTTGGTTTGTCCGAACTTACGATTTATATAAAGAATTGAATCAATCACTTTTTCCCGAACCGTCATTTGCGCAAACTTCTTCACCTTGGTTTCACTACGATTAAGCTCTTCTGCATAAAAGAGCATGAAGTCATAGGTGATTTCTGGAAATTGCAAGAGAATTTCTTTAAGCGTTTCATTGCTAAAATTACATAGTACGGAATCCTCAACCGCTGAAGCCCCTATTTGATAGAATTGACCAGCACCGAAGCCTCTATGTCCAATAATTTCGCCGTCACCGGAAAATCTAACAATTTGCTCTCGACCATGTATTCCCGTCTTGATAACTTTTACCTTTCCGGAATAAACAAAAAACAGTCCATGTACGGGTGAGCCTTCAATAATAAAACTCTGCCCCTTCTTACAGCGAATTGTATTTTTCTTAGCTATGTGCACCGTTTCCTCGAGCTTTCTGTAGTGTTTTTTTATAAGACAGTTTGAATTGTTACAAGTACTACACTCAGCATCTAGATAGGCCATATATGATAGATTAATTATATCTCTTTTTTACCACCTTTATATGTTTTGGACTTTAGAAGAGACTTTAAAGATTTCAAATGATACTAAAAGGAGATTCATTCTGGGACAAAAACACCAACTAACTCATGGGATCTATTTTAACCCGTTTCACATTCTCCTTGCAGAATACTTCAAATTTAAGCAAATCCTAATTTGTACTATTCCCACAATAAGAATCTTACTAGATAATATAAAAATAAACGATTAACTATCATTTCATTGCCAGTTCACTATCAAAACCCATGTTTTACCACCATCGAATACATAATTCATAATATCTATGAGCCACGTGTAGGTAGTTTAGACATATATCACTACGAGTGTATCAATTAAACTCAGATAACTCATTCTTTAATTGCTCTTCCGACTCCA
>CAYMST010000002.1:0-66055 GCA_964393115.1 uncultured Roseivirgaceae bacterium
CGATGAGCTTATCGATGGTAAGGAAAAAATCGATACCGAGGCCAAGTCCGAGGGAGAACGGATTGTATCTGATGCTAAGAAAAAAGCGGAGCAGCTTTTGGATGATGTAAACGGAATTTTAAACCAGATAAAAAAATAAATATGAAAACTTTGAAAAACTCGTTTTTAGCGACTTTAGTTGCCGTAGTGGTCCTTTCTTCATGCCAAAACAAATCTGGCAAAACTGAGGAAAGCGTAACGGAAAGTAGCGAAGAGGTAACAACAACTGAAGCACCCGCTGCAGCGCCAGCAGACGACTCAGCACAGCCAAAATTTCAGTTTGAAGTGTCAGAGTATGATTTCGGAACTGTAAAGCAAGGCGAAATCGTCGAAAAAGTGTACAAGTTTAAGAATATTGGGGAGGCTCCATTGCTCATCACAAACGCGAAAAGTACTTGTGGATGTACCATTCCTGAATTCCCAAAAGAAGCAGTACCTGTAGGCGGTGAAGGAGAAATACATGTAAAGTTCAATAGCTCTGGTAAGAATGGAAATCAAAAGAAGCCCATTACCATTACAGCGAATACTGACCCTGCCACTACTACATTGTATTTGACAGGTGTGGTGGATGTCCCTGAGGCTGAATAATCTAAATTTTCAAACTATATGCTTTTAAGCACAGAATTGTCGCTAATACTATTGCAAGCTGGTGGCAACCAAATGGGAAGTATCCTTATGATGGTGGCCATGTTTGCTGTCTTCTTCTTCTTTTTTATCAAGCCACAACAAAAAAAGCAGAAAGAGCAAAAGAAACTCATGAAAGAAATGGAAAAGGGTGACTTTGTTGTTTCGCTAGGTGGAATACATGGTAAAATCGTCGCAGTAGATGAAAACACCGTTACGTTAGATGTGGATCGTGGAAGCAAGTTGACACTTGAAAAATCGTCTATATCTACAGAGTTGACAAAAAAGTATAACGACAAAAAGTAATGTCATTCCTATCTCCAATATTCGGAGGTAATCTAAAGGTGTTGCTACTATCATTCGTAGTAGCAACAACCTTTTGGTTCTTTAATGCTCTTAACAAAGAAGATTACAACGTAATTCTTCGCTACCCTATTCAGTTTCAGTTCGACCAAGAAGAAGTAGTGGTAACAAAACCACTTCCCAGATTTGTCGGTATTGATGTCGCCGGAGGAGGCTGGAACTTATTTCGAAGAACTTTTAAACTCTTTGCAAAGCCAATACTCATTACATTGGACAACCCCACCGAAGTAAAATACATCAGCCGCTCCACCCTAATACCAGTTATATCAGAGCAGTTTCCAACCCTAAAGATTAGAAGGATTATTACTGATACACTCCTTTTGAGTATTGAAAAGAAAATAATTAAAGAGGTAAAGCTCTTCGTAAAGCCGAGTTCATTAATGCTCAAGGAAAATTATCGGGTGGCGGGACCTATTAAAATCGAACCAGCTACCGTGACGCTTAGTGGACCAGAAAAACTCATGGCCAACATCGACGAGCTCATTGAATTAGAAATATTCCGAACCGGAATAAGTCGAGATTTTGATAGAGATGTGGAAGTAGTACTTCCCATCGATCACGTCACGTCATCTCCAGAAGAGGTTAATGTTCAATTCGGAGTGAATGAATATGAAATTGATACTAGAACCATTCGTGTTGACCTAATCGGTAGCAGGACAGATAGTGATCAGAATTTCTCTCTTTTAGACTCCATGGTTACGGTGTCGTACGAAGTAGATAAAGATTATGCTGATAAGATTGAGTCTAAAGACTTTATGTTAGCCATCGATGTTGATGCCATAAATGATTCTAGCACTACTGCGATTCCTTACTTCATTCATACTCCTAAAAATATCATGAGTCCGATGATGGAACCAGATACGTTGAGGATTATCCATCGATGAGTGCTATCGATCAACGTACACCCAAGAAAGTCGGGATAACAGGAGGAATCGGTAGCGGTAAGTCAACTGTAGCCAAAATCTTTGCTTCACTTTATATTCCCGTTTACTACTCCGATCATCGGGCAAAGATGCTCATGAATGAAGACATTCATATTCGGGAACAAGTAACCAACCTCTTCGGCAAAGAAACATTCCGAAATGGGATTCTAGACCGTAAAGTTTTGGCTAAAATGGTCTTTGGCAATACAGAAGCACTTCAACAACTCAACGACATAGTGCATCCTACAGTAGCTACTGACTTTGAACAATGGTTGCAACGATACAAAGGTTGTTCTTACATCATCAAAGAATCCGCTCTTATCTTTGAGAAAAACGACGCACGTTCACTAGATAGTGTCATCTTGGTAACTAGCCCTTTAGAGCTCAAAATAAAGCGCGTTATAAACAGAGACTTGCACCGTACTAAGGAAGATATACTACGCATTATGGAACATCAACTATCTGATAAGGAAAAATCCGCTAAATCGGATTTCATTATTTTAAATGATGAAAAAACCAGCTTAGTCCAGCAGGTTCTCGACATAGATACTGAGGTGAGATCAAGCTAAAATCTGATAGAAATAAATCTTCCAGGTACTTTCCATTATCGCTGCCCGACAATCATCCTGTTTTTACCTTGAAGATCTTGGTGTTGAACAATGTTGAGGAAGCCAGCATCCTGCATTATTTGCTGAATGGCATCTGAGGCATACTCATTCATTTCAAAAAACAGCTTTCCTCCTTTTTTCAAAGCCTTAAATGCTTTTGTGGCTATGGTGCGATAGAATATTAGGAAATCCGTCGAAACAGGAAATAGTGCCAGGTGAGGCTCAAAGTCAAGTACATTCCGACTCATCAAAGCCTTCTCATCCATCGAAATATACGGTGGATTACTCACCACAACATCCAAGTCTTGAAGGCCAATTGGCTGATGAAGGATATCGACTTCTTCGAAGGAAACACTTGCCTCATTTAACTCAGCATTTTTTTTAGCCACGGCTAGAGCTCCCACAGAGATATCGTAAGCATAGTACTTACCAGGAGCATTTTTGCAAAGAGAAATAGGTATACAACCGGTGCCTGTACCAATATCCAATATATGTGGATGCTTCAGATTTACATATTTTAGTATCCATGAAACTAATTCCTCGGTTTCCGGTCTGGGAATCAAAACGTCTTGGTTTACGATAAATCGCAGTCCAAAAAATTCACACTCACCAACCACATACTGAAATGGTTCATGGCATTCTAGTCGACCAAGAAGCTCATAGAACTTGTCTAAATGAGGCTGAGCAATCTTCATAGCGTCATTTAGTATTACTTGATACCTCTGAAGACCAAAAATATGGTCTAACAGCGCTTGAGCCAACGATTCGTGCTCTTGAACTTTGCTTGATTCAAGTCTTTCACTAGCCAACATATAGAGCTGCTGGGGGTAAATCAAATTCATTACTACAAAGATAAACGAGGCTTTTTTATATGGAATCAATACGATAACTACACAAAAGAGGTCGTTTGAACGATATTTTGCCAGATTTTATATCAACTCTTGAATAGACTTTATATAAGTTTTCCCTATTTCGCAGACGTGTATAACAACCTTTAGTTATTAGGTCATCACAAATCAATGTTTATTTGCAACGTAAGAATGCGTTTTGAGGTCTATATGCGCTGTAACCATATTCTAAGATGAGTAAAGTCTCAATCCACGAAAAATACATGCAACGCGCCTTTCAGCTGGCGACGTACGGAAAAGGAAGGGTAAGTCCTAATCCTCTCGTAGGCTGTGTCATCGTATATAACGACCAAATAATTGGAGAAGGTTATCATCAAAAATATGGCGAAAGTCATGCTGAGGTTAACGCAATTAATGCTGTCAAAAATCAGAAGTTATTGGCTAAAAGTACGCTTTATGTTACGTTGGAACCTTGCTCACACTTTGGCAAAACACCACCTTGCAGTGATTTAATCGTTAGGAAAAAAATTCCTGAGGTAATTATTGCAAACGGAGACCCCAACCCAAAGGTAAATGGGCGTGGCATTGCTATTCTCAAAAAAAATGGAGTAATGGTTCAAACGGGCGTTCTATCTGATATTGGTGAGATCATTAATAAAAGGTTCTTTACCTCCATCCGAAAAAAAAGGCCTTATATCACCTTAAAATGGGCACAAACGGCTGATGGTTATATCGCCAGGGGAAATTTTGACTCAAAATGGATTTCTAATCAGTATTCACGCATGTTGGTTCATAAGCTTCGCGCTGAAGAAGATGCCATTCTGGTAGGGTATAACACCGCCAAACATGATGATCCATCGCTTACTGTTAGAGATTGGAGTGGACCAAGTCCGGTAAGGCTGATTATAGATCCCAAACTTGAGTTGTCAAGTGAACTTAAAGTATTCGATCATAAGCAGTTGACCATTGTATATAATTCGATTAAGGAAGGGAAAGATGGGAATATTGAATTCGTTCAGTTAGAAAGCAGTAACTTCCTAGAATCTCTTTTATCTGATTTGAATATGAGATCCATTCATTCGGTATTAATAGAAGGTGGTCGTTCGGTATTAGAAAAATTCATTGAGGCTAATGCGTGGGATGAGGCGCACCTATATGAGGGTGAAAAATGTTTCGGTTCAGGTATTCCTGCACCGACAGTAACAAATGCTCGAAGCGCTAATACAGAATCAATACTTGGTAATGGCAAAAGAGTGTTTTATAACCTTGCCAATACGTTTGTTTAGCCTAGGTGAATATGAATTACTTGCGGCAAAGATTAACTGTGCAGTTTCATTTTCGTTAATCTCCATCAGTCAGCAGATTGATGATTCAGCGTACATGAAGTCCATGAGACAACTACACAAAAGAATTGGTTTAAACGTCATAAGGCTAGATTTTAGATCAACTCTTAGATAGATGCCATATAAGTTCATGATGGACTTGTGGGTAGATTTAAAACGCTAAGATTATGCTGATTTTGTGTTGTATTAGAGACATAATCAAGAGAATTGAAAAGTATGTTTAAAATAGGTTCATATAAGGTCGATAAACTAAGGCAAATGCAAAATGCTATTTTTATTACCTTCTTTAGTTGCCTGTTTATGGTTGTTCCTAGATTGAAAAGCCAAGATCTGGATACAGCTTTTATTGATGTCCATCATGCTGAGGTAAAGGAAAAGAAGGGTCAGCTCTTAGAAGACGTGCATTTCCGCATTGATACAGCCACCTATTCCCTTACCGAAAACTCCATTTTACATCTCAATGAACGCAAACTATATTTTTACTACCAAAGTGAAAACCCAGTGATCGAAGTTCACTTATTTTTAAAAAATGGTAACACTATTGACCTACTTCAGCTTCAATCTTCGGGAGATTTCAGGATTGTAGAACCTATTCTTGCGCTCTCAGAAAGTCACTTACGATTTAAAGTTCAATACTATAACCTCTCGAAATCAAGGTTCACCAAATTTGATCTGAAATACCAAAGAATCGATGACGACCAATACAGTTTAGAGACAATTCCAGTCCTACCATTACACAAAACTACTGTTGCTCTAAAGGAGAACTTAGAAGATTTCTATATCGGCGAAGAGAAAGTACTGCCAATACAATCAAATAATGTCAATAACATCAGAGCTATCACCGATTGGCAAGTAAACAATGGATATGAGTATAAAATTCTTGCTGAGTCTGGCCAGTTAAACTTACACGTAATCCCAACAATAGATGGTGATATCACTTTAGACATTCCCTTTACTGTCTACCAACCCATTTTGATTTCTGGCGACTCGCTGGTGTATGATTACTTATCTCTTCATGTCGCTATTACTTCCAAAAAATACAGACTACGATTCTTGAATATTTACAAACCTGAGATTCTATATACCACAGAGAATCAAAAAATGGGGATAGAAGTGGAGATGGAAGGCAGTAGACATTTAAAAATGAATACCATATACCGAATAGAAGCCAAGCCTACACGGCAAAACCCACTGATCGCTGAGATACTTCCAAAAGAGAGGCTGGCCAATAACCGGGTGTTATGCTTATTTAGGCCTTATGCTCTTCATCGCAAGTCGGAAGGTACATTATATATCAAAGAGGGGCAGAGCAACCGATTTCTCACCAATATTAATATTGTCCCTAAACCCTCTATCGATAAAGTGGAAATTTTATCGCCGGGCAAGGATTGGAGCAGCCGACTCAAGGTACACCCTGGTCAAAATGTTGAAATTAAAATGTCGGGAAAAAGCCTTCACAATAGTAAAGTCACCATTGAAGGGTTATTCATTTCGCCTGACTCGATTCAGGGAAATAGTGAGCATGTGTTAGTGAAGACTAGAATTCCTATTAATACGGTGCAAAAAAAGCTTCCTATATCCATCAATCATCAAAAAACACCATGGTCTTTGGGTGTGCAAGAATTGGAGGTTCCTCGAGCTTTTGACTATATCATGATCGATTATGGCAGTGGGCCAAAACGCCTTTCAAGAATGAGACGAAACGAACCTTATGAAGGATTGGTTGATGATATTATCTTTTCGTTTGATTACAATCTCATCGACCGGAATGTGCTGCATGGCATTCAACACTTATCGATAAATGTGACCTTAAGAGATCGCAATAACTCATTAGTCGACCAAGTATCGATCGACGACTTAAGCATTTGCCCTGGAGAAAGTTCCCCTCGTCATGTACATTATAATAAACAGAACTGCCAACTACTACCTGTAAACATCAATGACTACTTAAGAAGAAAAACGCATGAGTTAACTGATTGGGACTATATAGAAATAGAAGTACGCTCCAAAAAAACTAATGATCAGAAACGTATTGTGAAAAAAACCTCCATTATTCTCAAGCGTAAGGTCACATTTGATTTGGATGTATCGTTTCCAGGAGGCTTACTCATAAAACGGTTTGGCCGGTCCGAACTCGACAACCTTGGTGGTATTAGCATGTCAATGATTGGACAGTTTACCTTTTACAAACCAAGCTCTAAAGCAATTCCAAAACCCTATAAGGTTGGTGCGGGGTTTTTAGCTTTTAACGCATTCAATTTTAATGCTGCTTCAGAAAATAGGGATGTTGCATTCGTGGCGTTGGGAAGTATTCACCCCGTCAAAACGAAATCACGAAGCCGGCTATCCTTCCCATTGTTTTTTGGAGGTGGTTATTTTTTATCCAAAAAAGAAATCACCGATGCCAATACTGGTCAAGTCGAATCGCTACCAAGGTGGTTTATCCTTCTCGGCCCAGGAATACGAGTGAAGCTCTAAGGATTGATCGAAATAATTAAATAGGACAACTTAAGCGAACTCGGCCAAAACGGTAACTCCACCGATTACTTTTTCGTCTTTATTGACCAAAATTTTGGCGTCAAGCGGAAGAAAAAGATCAACCCTAGAGCCAAACTTGATAAAACCAAACTCTTCACCTTGTGTGACTTTTGACCCCTTATCTACATACCATTTTATCCTTCTAGCCACAGCACCAGCTATTTGACGGACGAGTAATTCGGTGCCATTCGCTAGCTTATACACTACTGTCGTCCTTTCGTTTTCTGTGCTAGATTTTGGATGCCAGGCTACGAGGTACTTACCCGGATGATATTTAAAAAAAGATACGTCTCCAGACACAGGGTTTCTGTTGACGTGAACGTTTAGTGGAGACATGAAAACCGAAAGCTGGATTCGCTCATCTTTCAAATACTCACCTTCATTCGTTTTTTCAATTACCACAACTTTTCCATCCGCAGGTGCTATAATTTGGTTTGGGTTAGCCTGGGTATTTCTTTTTGGATCTCTAAAGAAATGAACGATAAAGAAGAAGAAAGCAAACGCGATAACTCCTAAAAAAGTAGTTACATATACATTTTGTCCATAAAACCAGACAGCGGTCAATATGGATAGTAATATGACTAAAACTAAAAAAATCGTCGTCGATCCTTCTCTATGTAATTTCATAATCATTTAACAAAATAGTCTGCTAGCTTAAAATAGACTAGTATAAACGGAACTGTGAAGACTAAACTATCAAAGCGGTCTAGAAAGCCTCCATGTCCTGGCAACTTAGAGCCAGAATCTTTAGTAGATACGCTTCTTTTGAATAAGGACTCTACCAAATCACCATACGTACCTGCAATACCCACAATCAGTGCCATCGCGTGCCAATGAATAGCATCTTGGTAGCCAATAATTTGAAATAAAAGAAAGGCGAAGAATTGACAGAAGATAATCCCGCCAATGGTCCCCTCCCATGTTTTTTTTGGTGAAATTGATTCAAATAATTTGGTTTTACCCAGTAGTATACCGGCAAAATAGGCCCCCACATCATTACTCCAGACCAGAAAGAAAAGGCCTACGACCCGTTGGTAAGTGTAGGTTCCACTTTCAAAAGAAAGGTTTATCAACATCGATAATGGCAGAGCGACATAAACGACTCCCATAATCGTATAGGCAATGTTGGTAAATGGATGGGCATGACGCTTGTATATTTCCAAAACGTAAACCATGGAGAGAAGCGGCATAAAAACCCATATGAGATGATAATTCACTAATGCCATTTCGGACATGGCAACAATACTCATCATGAGTACGCCTAACATTACCCCATATGTCGACGATGGCTCCCTTCCCGACTTTCTGACCAAGTTGTAAAACTCCACTTGCATGAGGACAGCAATTATCAGTAGGACCGCTAAAAAAGTATAAGCATGATATACCATTAGGGTTACCATAAATGCCGAACCCAAAATACCAGTAATAAGCCGTTTACCTAAATCCTTAAATTTCTTATTAGAACTCAATATTATTTTTCACTAAAGTGGTTGCCCTCAACACATTATCTCGGTGTACCATGATCTCGTAAAGTCCGAAGTGGTACATCGAGTCTCGTTTGTCCAGCAATATTGCCCCGATATTATGGTTTTCCAAAAAGTCTCGGACAATCTCTGCTTGATGAAGTAAACTTGTTTCAAACACTTTTTGCCACCCTTCTCGACTCATTTGCCCCGGATTTTTGATAGATAAAGTATAATAAACCAGTTACTAGTACCAAAGATAACGCCCCCATAGCCAATGACGGTTCTGCAGATTCAATGTCGACATCTGTAATTTCTTTCTGATAGGCGTACATGAGGAGAAGTGAAACTCCGTTGTTTGTGGCATGAGCTATCGCCGCAACCCAAAAGGACCCGGTCCATACATAAAGGTAACCAAACAGGGCGCCTAATAACATTCTTGGTATAAAGCCATAAAATTGCACATGTATAGCGCTAAAAACAGCTGCTGCCATCCAAATAGAAAGATGGACGTTACCGCTAATCCTAAAAATCTGATTCTGAAGTACACCTCTGAATAAAAATTCTTCGCCTATGCCAGGCAACACGGCAATCACCAACAATGCTACAATAAAGTACAGTGTAGTGTCCATTTCTGTCAGAATTTTCGTCATATCTGCCGCCTGTTGTTCTTTCTCTTGGAAGAATTTCTCAAGGCCTGCAAACATATCAGGTAAAACCATACTTTCATTCCATGCAATGAAATAACTGTTTATACCCATAAATGCGATGATTAGTAGAATTACTCCAATAAACACTTCGAGTTTTATCTTCCCAAGATTCCAAAAACCGCTTAACCTCTCCTTCATAATCCACTTCACCGCTATAAGTGGTCCAACGATAAAACCAAAGAGTGCACTAACGGCTTGAAGGGAAAGTAATTCCTCTTTGTATCTAGAAGAGCTCATAATCAGCTGTTGTACAGCTGCCATTGCTTGCTCACTTTGATCCACTTGATCTTTTAGGAGGGTAGCAAGAATACTCATTATCAGACCGGTACCTACAAGTAGAAAACCGAACGCCAACAGGAAAGAAACCAGTATTACCAACCACGGATTCGCCTTCCAAAAGGAATTCTGAACGCTTTCAGACAAATTGTTTTTCATGATTGGCGTAAATTTACGCCAAAAAGTCATCTACGACAGATTAGTTGTCGTAGATCAGTTAAGTAGTTACGTGCTGGCATGATAAAAATCGGAGATATTGAGGTAGGAGAATTTCCTTTACTATTAGCACCCATGGAAGATGTAAGTGATCCTCCGTTCAGGGCTGTTTGTAAAGAGAATGGAGCAGATATCATGTTTACTGAGTTTATTTCTTCGGAAGGACTTATTCGAGATGCTGCTAAAAGTGTCAAAAAACTGGATATCTACGACTATGAAAGACCAATTGGCATCCAAATATTCGGAGATAAAATCGATTCCATGAGGCAAGCTGCCGCCATCGCAGAAGAGGCAGACCCTGAAATTATCGATATTAATTATGGCTGTCCGGTAAAGAAAGTAGCTTGCAAAGGGGCTGGAGCAGGGATACTTCTGGATATCCCCAAGATGCAAAAGATGACCGAGGAGATCGTGAAGCAGGTCAATAAACCGGTGACCGTAAAAACGCGATTAGGTTGGGATCATGATACGATTAAAATCCAAGAAGTAGCAGAAAGGTTGCAAGATGTAGGCATTCAAGCCCTTAGTATTCATGGTAGGACGCGCCAGCAGATGTACAAAGGGGTCGCCGATTGGAGTCATATTGCAGAAGTAAAAAATAACCCTCGCATTACCATCCCTATATTTGGGAATGGTGATATCGATAGCCCTGAAAAAGCTCTAGCTTACAAAAATCAGTTCGGAGTAGATGGCATTATGATTGGTAGGGCAGCCATCGGATATCCATGGATATTTAAAGAAATAAAACATTATTTTAAGACCGGAAGTACCTTGGAGCCTCCAAGTCTTGAAGAAAGGATCAATGTTACCAAACGTCATTTGGAGTTCTCCCTTGAGTGGAAAGGTCCAAAAGAGGGAATATTTGAAATGAGAAGGCATTATACCAACTATTTTAAGGGATTAAAAGGGTTCAAACCTTATCGTATGCAACTAGTGCAGTCTCCTGATCCAACGGAGATATATGATATATTCGATCAAATGAGGGAAAAGATGGCTCAATGATATAGCCCAAATTAGAAAGTTGTGAATAAGTTGGTGTAATTTTATTACGTTATTAATGTCTTATTTCAAGTACTCCTTTTGAGAACTTAATTTAAGAATATGTAAATTTTAGATCGGATTTGTTCCAATATTTGTAATGATGTCGAAATCATTCGTCTCATATTTATTATTGCTTTTTTTGACCCTTCAGTTGTATGCCAATCGCATCTACAGCTTTAAGACGCTGTCTATGGAAGATGGGTTACCTTCCAACTATGCTCAGTGTTATGTACAAGATGCGCAGGGATTTATGTGGATAGGGATGCCTAATGGTCTGGTAAGATATGATGGTTACAACGTCATCAATTTTAATAAGTATACACACCCACAAGCCATAAAGTCTAGCTACATCGTTTCTTTAGCCATTGACGGACAGAACAATATATGGGTGGCGACAAGAAGCTCAGGAGTATTCGTAATCAATCCTAGAACTTTAGAACCTGTCTCTTACAAAGAACTTGATAAAATTAATGGTCCTGTTGGCTCAATTCAAGTAGATAACCACAATAACATATGGGTGGGAACTCCAAACGGAATCTATTTTATTGATGGCAGTTTCCAGAATTATAACGACATAAACGTACAGCAGGTATTATCTAATAATTTTGAGATCAACGACTACTCCATAATTACGGGTACCGTAAACCACTATAATCAAGTTTTCTTTGGTAGTCGCCATGGAGTCGTCTTTATGGGTGAGCTGGATCATAACAATCAACCCATGGTCGAGGCGTTTATCCGCAACGATATTCTTGAAACGTTAGAGGGTGGTATCGTGAGCATGGCGTATTGGAAAGAAAAGCTCTGGGTTGGAACATGGGGAGATGGTATCAAAACTTTTGACCCTAAGACTGGGGAGTTCATCGATATGAGAGGCTTTGACGACATATATAACATGCCATCAAAGTATATCATGGCATTGCTTGTAGACGCAACTAATAATCTCGTGATTGGCACTCGAAAGTTAGGCATGATGATCATAAATGATGAGGGCAAACGAATCCATTGGTTCCGCAAAAATACGGGAACAGAGCAGGGTATCGATGATGATGAAATTGCCGCACTTTATCAAGATAGAGATAAGCAATATTGGGTTGGGTTGTCTTGGACTAGTGGTATTAACATATTAGATCTCGATAATAATCAGGTAGAGTCTTATCGCCCTAAATCTGCTGAGTTAAAGGAAGTTCTTGCCATCTTACCGCTTGATGACGACAGATACCTAATTGGTTCGGTAACAGGGCTTTATATATTTGACTATAAGAGTGGACAGATCGAAAAGTTTCATATCAATAATGGACATTTCCGCTGGGGGGTCAATAGTATTGTAAGAGACCTTGAGGACATAATATGGATTGGTACCACATACATGGGGATATTCCGATTCGACCCAAAGGATGGCTCGATGAGAAACTACAATAATAAAGACAAGTGTAGTGGGTTAATTTCTAATGCCGTTGACGCACTCCTAGTTGATGAAAATAATACGTTATGGGTAGCTACTTGGGGAGCTGGCTTAAGTCGCTTTTACAAAAAGATGGAGTGCTTTATCACTTATCAAATGAGCAGTAGTAGAACCCAAAATAGTATTCGAAGCATCGAGCGATATGGCAAAGACGACTTGTTATTAACTACCCATGGGTCAGGTATTACGCTTTTCAATCGTGAAACGAAAAAATTTCGATCGATAAATAAAGAAATGCAGTTCGAAGAAGAGTTGCTATTTGCTGATCAAACGGCCAGCGATGAATCTGGTAATTTTTGGGTGGTATCTGCCGTTGACGGCTTACATTTTGTAGATAAAAATCGAAAGAAGCTAATCGACAAAAGTGAGTCTATTCCTGCTCGAAGTGCGAAGTCGGTATTGAAGGATAGTAATGGATCAATCTGGAGTACTATTGGAGGCGGTTTACTGAGAATCAATGGTGACGAGACTTATTTTTATGATAACTCTTTCGGGGTTCCATATGGTGCTTTTCCTTCTGCTTCCATTGTTGAAGGTGAGGACGGAAAGATTCTCTTTGGCATGTATGGATACGTCTTGGTCGTTAATAATAGCCTCGAAATATTTAAATCCAAAAAAGACCATCTGAGAATAGTCAATATTGGACTATTCGGTGATGACAAAACTGGAGCACTCCCTGAAAAGTATAGCGAGACTGGGGTAAATCTGGCCAAAGCACAAGATGGAAAACTGAAGTGGGAAAGTCATCAGAAGTTTGTGGAGATTGAGTATGCCTGTCTTGATTATAAAAAAGCGAACTATCTATATCGGTACAAAATAACCGGTTCAGATGTGGGATGGAAAGAGACCTATAATCGCTCTATAATATTAGATAATTTACCCCCAGGGAAGTATAAATTCGTCGTCCAAGTACTTGATTACTTCAATAAGAGTGTGTTAGATGAAATGACACTGGCCATTGAGGTAATGCCGGCATTTTACCACACCATAGGATTTAGAATAATTGTTGCTTGTTTCTTTGGTTTGATCATTTACTTCATAATTCTGATGCGCCTAAGAAGTATTCGAAGGCAAAATGAAAGACTTACAAGTGAGGTAAACGAAAGGACCAAAGAACTCAACAGCGAAATAGAAGCCAAAAAGCAAGTAGAAGTTACGCTGAAAGCAGCTAAAGAAACAGCAGAATCTGCCAATAAAGCTAAAAGTGAATTTCTCGCCAATATGAGCCATGAAATAAGGACTCCGCTGAACGGTATTATTGGCATGAATGAACTCACTTTAGAGACTGACCTTACCGGCGAACAACGCGACTTCCTGAATACGGCACAAAAATCAGCCGTCGCATTGCATAAAATTATTAACGAAATTCTCGACCTTTCTAAAATTGAATCAGGAAAGCTAGAGTTCGAAGATGTTGAGTTTGATATCAAAGAAATCGTCAAGGATATTAAAGGTATATTTCGAGCCACAGCAGCAAAGAAACAGATTACCCTTAGTCACCTAGTAGACGATAATGTACCTGACTTGTTAATTGGTGACCCTCAGCGGATACGACAAATCATGCTAAACCTGGTAGGAAATGCCATGAAGTTCACGGAAAAAGGTAGTGTAAGCATTAATGTAGAAGCTCTAGAATCAAAAGAAGACCAAATTAACATCCATTTGGAGGTTATCGATACTGGTATTGGAATCGATCAAGAGAAACTCGAGAAAGTATTTGATAGTTTTTCCCAAGCTGACTCTACAACTACTAGAAAATATGGGGGAACAGGGCTAGGACTATCTATCTCTAAAAACCTTTCTGAGCTTATGGGAGGTAACATATGGGTAGAGAGTAAACTAGGTTCAGGTAGTTCGTTTCACGTCAAACTACCATTTAAAAAATCTAACCATACAAACAGCCATGACAATAAAAACGGATTTGCGTTTGATGATGAAATTGGACACTATCCGGGTGCAAGAGTGCTCTTAGCGGAGGATAACCTGATTAACCAAAAAGTAGCCTTCCATATGCTCAAGAAAACGGAAGCGGTAGTGACACTGGCATCAAATGGTAAAGAAGCTTTGGATCTTCTGAATGAAATGCCTTTTGATCTTGTGCTTCTTGATATTAATATGCCCTACCTGGATGGTTATCAAATTGCAGGTAAGGTTCGATCGTTCCATGAGGAACATTTTAACAGAAACATTACCATCATAGCCATGACTGCTAACGCCATCAAAGGCGACAAAGAAAAGTGTCTTGCTGCTGGAATGAATGACTACATATCTAAGCCGTTTTCCAGAAAGAATCTATTCTTTAAAATGCACAAGTGGTTGACCAAAAAAATGGCCAAAACAGGATAATAGCTTCTAAACCTATTCCTTTATCGGTCAATTCTTGACTAATACCATTTAAACTATTATTACGACGTGTATTTTGCTACTGTTTTTCCCTTCTTCTTCGTTAAAAAGCCTTGACTAGCCGGGCCGCGTAGGCCGTCCGCACCCTAGCGCTGCTAGGACTGCATTTTTTGCCTTGAATAAGAAAAAAACACTGACGTAAACTAATACGCCCTCATATAGCCTAAATGGTATAACAAAGGAACTCAGTAAAAATTCTTAATTTGTTCGTTGACGAATATCGATTAGTTGTAATTAACTGATAGAAAGGAAAATACTAAACTGTTGAAGAGATGAAATTGACATTAATGTGTTTAAATCTCCCTTTCTGAATATTACAACTCTTTTGATACGATACTATTTGCGTCTGCCAAATTAATGTGCATGGATGCAGCTTAACATGTGTTTCTTCATATTGCTCGGAGAAACACATTTCTCTTTTCTACTATCGACTATTTATTCGAATTCTTAGCTCTAAAATCGACCCAGAAGCTGTTTACCGTTTCTTTCATGTCCTTATGCAGCCAAAGAATGCCAAATAAGTTAGGCAGCGCCATTAGGGCATTAGCTACAGCCGCAATGGTCCATATCAGCGTGGTATCGCTAAAAGAAGCAAGAAAAAAACCGATGACGTAAAGAACGCGGAAGTAAACTACCGACTTCGTTCCTGCAAGAAATGTAATGGCTCGATCACCATAGTATGACCAGGAAATAGCTGAACTAAAAGCGAATAATAATAGACCGATGGTTACTATATACTGACCAAAATCTCCAAAAAAACTCTTGGTAAATGCCTTTGATGTTAGTGGGGCACTATGAATTAGTGAATGACCAGATATTTCGACCCTGTCGATAATTTTTCCATTTTCAACCTTTAAGGAGCCAGTATACGGCTCACCGTTTTTTTGAACGACCACCCCTTCGGCAATAGACCGGGCATGAAGGATGGTCGACTGTGTTAGCACGGTTCCTTTACTAACTTCCAAACTTCCCGTAAGAAGTGCGTTACCGGTTTCTCCTTGCACGATTGGAATTAGCTTATCACTATCGGATTCTGTGTATTTATCGGATAGTACCAGTATATCTGCACTCTCAAAGATATTTTCATGCTTATCCTTCCACACACCGGAAGAAAGCAGTACCAAACCAGTAAGTGTACATATCACGATCGTGTCGATGAATGGCTCGAGTAAAGAAACAAGACCCTCCGATACGGGCTCATCCGCTTTTGCGGCCGCATGGGCAATGGGCGCAGAACCTTGTCCCGCTTCATTAGAAAATAAGCCGCGGCTTACTCCTTTTGTAAAAGCAAACGAGATTGTTGCTCCTAAGAACCCACCTGTTGCCGCAGTGCCCGTAAAGACATCCGCGAATATGGAAATGAAAGAAGGGATTACATTTTCAATATTGGTAATAATGACAGCAAAAGCTCCAACGAAATATACCAATGCCATAGTTGGAACAAGCTTTTCTGTCACTTGCGCAATTCTTTTGATCCCCCCAATAATGACGAAGCCAAGTATAACTGCCATTACTCCGCCTATCACAGCTTTATCAAACCCGAAAGTACTGTTTACAGCGTCAGCAATGCTATTGCTCTGTGGCATATTCCCGGTTCCAAATGAAGACAACACGGTGGCCAAAGCGAAAATAACCGCCAGCCATTTCATATTCATCTTGTTCTTCATGTAGTACATTGGACCGCCAGCGATACTGCCATCGGCCGCAGTCTCGCGGTATTTATGCGATAGGGTAACCTCAACAAACTTCGTGGTCATACCAACTAAAGCTGTTACCAGCATCCAAAACAGCGCCGCAGGTCCTCCGATATGAATGGCGAAGGCCACACCCGCAATATTACCAGTACCTACTGTACCAGATAGAGCAGTAGTAAGTGCTTGAAAGTGTGTCGTATCTCCCTTGGCGTCGTTTTTTTTATCAAATTTTCCAAAGAGGATTTTAATCGCAAACCCAAAATACCGGATTTGAGGAAAGCCTAGGTAAATCGTAAAGAAAAGTCCAGTACCAATAAGGGAATATGCGAACCATTTTGACTCGCCTAGATTGGCATTAATTATATTCAGAATGTCATTAATGAACTGCATGATTAACTTATGGTTGATAGTTTTTTAAACAAAGTGCCTTCCTTGAGTGCGTAAGCGGAGACTCTCATTTTCTCGATTTCACAGCGTTTGATCATATGATCTACCAATACACTGGCTACCACAATCATTTCAACACGCATCTCTATCATACCCGGTATTTCCATACGCTCTGCCCTATTTTTCATAATCAGTTCATTATGAATTTCTCTGAAGCCATCTACGGATAGCGGGTATTCAGTGGCCTTCTCGTCCTTGGTGAGTCCAACACGATTTTGGTAGATATCGCTTAGCGTATCAAACGTTCCTGAGCTACCTACCAGTGTTTTCGGCTGATGTATAGCGACTTGTTCATAGAGTGCCTCCAAGTTACCGTCAAGATACTGTAATTCGTCTCGGATCTCAGAGAGTGATATTGGATCAAATTGATTGAACTTTTCTAACATGCGCTGACCACCTATTTCGAAGCTTTGCATCCAAAAAATTTCATCTTGGTTGGCCAGAATAAATTCAATACTTCCACCTCCAATATCCATGATCAAACTGCACTCCCTACCCAAGTCAAGAGCTTGTTTAACACCAAGATAAATGCTTTCCGCTTCCTCTAAACCCGAGATGATTTCTATCGCTATGCCTGTTTGGCTTTCGAAACGCTTGGCGATCTCAGCGCCATTGCTGGCATTGCGAATGGCACTAGTGGCAGTAGCAAAAGTTCTATCCACCTCGTGTTCAGTAATAATTTCTTTAAATTTCTCAAGAGCCTTCAGGCCACGCTCTTCGGCTTCTTTGATGATGAGTCCTTTGTTAATTCCCCCTGCACCTATTTTAACACTCTCCCTTACTTTCTTGATGACTTCAAAGCCGCTCCCCACTACTTTGACAATCATCAAATGGAATGTGTTAGTACCCATATCAATTATGGCAACCTTCATATACTCCTAATGACTTGCGATCCTCTGAATAATAAATCCCGTAAATTACGAGTAATCCTGCATAAAAGGGAGTTTGTGAAGAGATAAATCACCTGAACAGAAGAGATAAATGAAGTTTTAATCGCAGACACTCGGTATAAAGAAACGCCAAAATGAGGCGTAAAACTTCCATTTTATTCCTAGATCTATAGCTTTGTGAGCCATAAAACGAAATCACCATGCATGATTCAAGTAAAAAGTTCTTGTTCGAATATTTGACTAACCCTTCTCCAACAGGGTTTGAAACTCCGGGGCAGAAAATCTGGCTCGAATATATGAAGCCGTACATTGATGATTATATCACGGATACCTATGGTAGTGTTGCCGGAATTATCAATCCAGGCAAAGACTATAAAGTAGTGATTGAAGCACACGCTGATGAGATATCGTGGTTTGTGAACTATATCACTGAAGAAGGGTACATTTATGTCATTAGAAATGGAGGTAGTGACCACCAAATCGCACCGTCCAAAACGGTGAATATCCATGCTGACCATGGCGTGGTCAAAGGAGTATTTGGGTGGCCTGCCATTCACGTGAGAAAGGACAAGGAAGACAATCCTTCTCTGAAGAATATCTTTATTGATGCTGGATGTTCGTCAAAAGCTGAGGTCGAAGAGCTCGGTATTCATCCCGGCACTGTAATCACCTTCGATGATGAGCCATTTACATTGAATGAGAAGTTCTTGGTAGGCCGAGCGCTTGACAATCGAATTGGCGGGTTTATGATCGCCGAAGTCGGAAGGCGTCTCAAAGAAAACAACATTGATTTACCGTTTAGCCTATACATTGTCAATGCCGTACAAGAGGAAATTGGCCTAAGAGGAGCTGAAATGATGGCTGCGCGAATCAAGCCGGATGTGGCCGTCATAACTGACGTGACACATGATACTACCTCACCGATGTATAACAAGAAACTTCAAGGAGACCAACGGTGCGGTAAGGGACCCGTATTAACTTACGGCCCAGCGGTACAGAACAATGTGGTCAATATGATCCGAAGCATTGCAAAAGATAATGACATTCCGCATCAATTAGCGGCTGCTTCTCGATATACAGGTACAGATACTGACGCCTTTGCCTACTCTAATGAAGGTGTAGCCTCAGCGCTGATTTCACTTCCTCTTAAGTATATGCATACTACTGTGGAAACGGTTCGTTATGACGATATCGAGAGTGTAATTCAGTTGATGTACAACTTCGTGGTTTCCTTACAGGGAGGGCATGATTTTCGATATATCAAATAGACTTTAAATAGACATGACAAGGGTTACAAATGTATGTGGCCCTTGTCAATGCTAAGATGTATTTAAACTAAAGCTTAAAGTGGGATTGAGTTTAAAGCCGTCATGATGATTACGCCAATGGCGAAAGCGGTTAGTAACCTGATCATCTTCTTATTTTGATTTATTTGATTCGCTATTTCTTCCATTCTACCTTATTACAATCAGTTTTCAAGAATAAATACGCTTCAAGCCCTTTTGGTAACTACCTCAATAGCTGAAAACAAGGAATTTTTCCATCAGTAGAATGTATTTTTCTACGAATTAGCTCCAGGTAATCAAACATTTTCTAGCTTAAATCCTACCACCTTTAAATGTTCCCAGTATTTAGGGTATGATTTATTGACTACATCAGGTTCTCGAACGATAACGTTACCGCAAAGCGCCAATGGAGCTAACGCCATCGCCATACGGTGGTCTTCATAAGTATCAAAGGTAACTGAGTCTGGCATATTGAAGTTACTGGTAAGTGTCCACGTACCGTTATCTTCTATTAGAGTACCTCCTACTTTTGCTAACTCTGCTTGCATAGCAGCAATTCTGTCGGTTTCCTTGATCCTTAAGCTTTCCAACCCGGTCATATTGAGCTTTGTACCTATAACCGTTGCCACTGCCATTACCGTTTGTGCGAGGTCAGGACATGTGCGAAAGTCAATGGTCAGCTCCGGCTTACTATCTTTTTTCGTTAAGATCACACCGTCCTCAACAAACTCGGACTTGACACCAAGCCCATCCATAATCTTCGCAATCTCAATGTCTCCTTGAAAAGAGTTCTCTCGTAACCTTAACAACTTAGCACTACCAGATTTAGATAGGGCTACCATGCTATACCAGTAGCTAGCGCCTGACCAGTCTGACTCCACGGTATACTCTCCTTGCGAGTAGGTCTGATGGGAAACAGTGATTTTATTATCACTCCACTCATGTTGCACTCCAAAACGCTTCATCAAACCAAGCGTCATTTCGATGTAAGGTCGACTGAAGATCTCTCCTGTTAATTCTATGGTTAGGCCGTCTGGTAAAGTTGGTGCGATCATCAGCAGAGCGGAAATATACTGGCTGCTAATGTTACCCGGGATTTGAAGTATATCTGTCTTTTGCTCCGTCAGCTTTTGGATCTTAAGTGGTGGGTATCCCTCTTCTCCTAAGTAGTCTATAGATGCCCCTAACTCACGAAGAGCATCAACCAGTAGCTTGATGGGACGCTTCTTCATCCTCGCTGTACCAGTTATCTCATTTTCCTCTGCTCTCATGGCTAGAAAAGCCGTCATAAATCGCATGGTAGTACCAGCATCTAATACGTCCTTGACATAATCATCACTACCCAACAACCGTTGCATGGTATCGGTATCTCTTGCATCAGATAAATTATCCAGAGTCGAAGCACCTCCTCCTAGTGCATTAATAATCAATACTCGGTTGCTTTCGCTTTTGGAAGAGCTCAAAGGAATGTCCGACGGTATAATGCTACCGTTAGATGATATTTTATAAGCGTCCATATTTTTATAATGTTCTTAAAACGATTTCGTTTATTTCACGTTAATTAAGTAATCAGCATTAATTTCTCAGCTATGAAATGCGCATAATGCCATTCCGTAAGGCTCAACCTAGTTATTATGCACCTTTCGTGGATAATAAAAAGGAAGAGGGTTGAATGCACATTGTAAATTTTAAATACATGAAAAGTAAATTTTGGAAAACCTTTATTTTAGGTGTCGCGCTAGGCGGTTTTACAATTGCATCAGGAAGCTCTATAGGCCTGATCAAAGCCAAAAAAAATAATCGCAAAGATCAGGACGCTGACAGTTCAGTACAAGATCTTGGTAACAAGACAAATGAGCTAGACGACGTGCCTGACACTTTATTTGTTTAATATCTTGTTGTAGAAATATAAACTATCCAAAATATCCCCTTCTCCAATGGGGATATTTATTTTACAGTCCCCAATAGCTCCTAACAAGCTCGCATTTATCGTATTACCGGTGTTCTTCTTATCCTGATATGTATTTTGAATTATTTCTTCGAAATATCCTTGAGGTATTTTTTTGCAATCATATGCGTTCGTCAAAAATTGACAAATCTCCTCCATCTCGTCTTCAGGCAATCCGCTAAGCTTATAAGATAGATGTGCCTCGCAAATCATACCAACGGCGATAGCCTCTCCATGTAACAACTTTTCGGTAGGGTTTTCTAATAGCTTTGTTTCAACAGCATGACCGACGGTATGTCCAAAGTTTAAAATTTTTCGCCTACCACTTTCAAAAGGATCATTAGTTACTACGTCACCTTTGATCCCCACTGAATGACCAACTATTTCTGACCAGTTAATCTTTAAAAATTCTAAATCAACCAGTGCTTTCCAGTGTTCCCTATCAGCAATAAGAGCGTGCTTGATAACTTCAGCATACCCGGATCTTAGCTCTCGCTTAGAAAGAGTTTTGTAGAAGATAGGGTTGATAAGTACACGTTTAGGGTCCTTAAAGAATCCTACGTGGTTTTTAAACCCGTTGAAGTCAACACCCAACTTTCCACCAACACTCGCATCAACCTGTGATAGCAAGGTCGTAGGAATATTGATAAAATCAATCCCTCTTTTGTAACTAGCAGCCGCAAAGCCACCCATATCACCAATAACTCCTCCTCCAAGGTTGATCACCAACCCTTTACGGTCGAATTTGGCATCCGTTAAGGCCTGCCAAATGGCGTTACAGGTATCAATAGTCTTATACTCCTCTCCAGCCCGAATCTTGATGACCCAGTGCTCCGGAATATGATCTTTGATAAATGGTAAACAGTGCTCATCGGTATTTTCATCTACGATTACTGCTACTGATGTATATTGATTTTTTGAAAAAAAATCCGCTAAGGCCGAGGCCAGAGCGGATTCATTACTTTCTAATACGATTACTGATTCTGGAATCATGCAATGTCTATCGAAGGTTCACCAGTCAAGCTGGCTTTAAAAATGATTACTTATTAGCGATGATCTCTTCTTGTCTGTTAATAGAAGAAACGTGAATCAACTTCACCAGCTCATCAACAAATGCCTCATCGAGTTTAAGAGATTTTCCCCACTCAGCTCTTGTTTTGTGAATCTCACGCCATCGGTTCTCCTGAAGTACTGTTACGTCTTTTTGCTTTTTGAACTCGCCTATCTTCTCCACGATAGCCGTTCTTCTAGCCAATAGCTCCAAAAGCTCACGATCCACGTTGTCGATCTCGTCTCTCATGTCATCCATGAAGGTGTTGAAATCCGTATCCGCAACCGTTGGGTTCTTAGTCTGAAGCTCTTTAATGATATCAGCTAATACTGGCGGAGTAACTTGCTGCTTGGCATCACTCCACGCATTATCAGGGTCTCTGTGTGTCTCAATCATCAAACCGTCATAGTTGAGGTCTAACGACTGCTGAGATATTGGTAAAATCAAATCTCTCGTACCACCGATATGACTAGGGTCTCCAATAATTGGCATATCAGGATAAATTTCCTTAAGCTCAATTGGAAACTTCCACATCGGGACATTTCTATATTTTGTCTTTTGGAAAGAAGAGTAACCTCTGTGTATCGCACCAAGCTTCTCAACTCCACATTTATTTAATCTTTCAAGAGCACCTAACCACAACGCAAAGTCTGGGTTAATAGGGTTCTTTACCAATACTGGAACATCAACTCCTTTTAGGGTATCAGCGATTTCTTGTACGGTAAACGGATTCACAGTCGATCTCGCACCAATCCACAAGATATCGATACCATACTTAAGAGCAGCTTCGACATGCAAAGGGTTGGCTACCTCTACAGCGAATTTCACAGGGATCTCTTTTTTAAGCTCCGCAATCCACTTGAGTGCCTCTACCCCTGTACCTTCGAAAGTTCCAGGTCTAGTTCTTGGTTTCCAAACTCCAGCCCGCATTACTCGAACATCTGTTTTCTCATAAATGTCTTTACAAGTTTCAAACAATTGTTCTTTAGTCTCTGCACTACAAGGACCCGCAATGATTAACGGCTTTTTGACATCGTCAAACCAAGTATCTAACTTCTGAAGCTTTAATTCCGCGCTCACAATTCAATATTTTGTTTGTAATTAGGGCGCAAAAATAGGGAGTTAACTGAAATTGTCTGAACTTATTGAGATATTTCACTGAAATTCATGGTATTTATATCCTTTTTTGATAAAAATTTAATGTTGACATGCCTCGAACAAGACTATTTTGACATAAAAAAGATTCCAAGCCATTGAAACAAAAAAATTCTAACCAACTGATCCATCAATAAATGACGGTTAAGGTATTTATTATGCTAGTGGTTTTATGGTCACCAGCTCACCGAAATACTAGATTAGAACTTTTATAATCGCGAGGCGCAAATTCGGGCGAGTACCAAATAAGATAGAAGTTATACCATTTAACCCGAAATTTGCATTAGAGATCGTAATGAAGCCATAAAACGCAAAGAAAGAGATGCTTATATTGAATAGGCATAGCAGCCGCTACTGTGATTCAATAAGCGTGTGTTAAGTGTCTATTTCAAAGTGATTTATGAATGGAATGGGTCTTCTAATGCAAATTTAGGATTTAGCGCACTGAAAACCTTTAGGTTTTCAAACTTTCCTCTAAACCCCAAGTGGAGTCCAGAGGAGTTTTTTAGATTAACTTTGTTTCAGCGCAAGCCTTTAGTCACAAATTTTATAGTACTGAACACTCACATCTCCTAAACCTTTCGAAGTTCTTAGTGAGCGGTATGGTGAACTCGGAAAAATAGAGTTCGTCACGACGTATTCTCCATCATTAACAAATAGCTCAATGGAGTTCACGTCTACAAAGACTTGAATTTTATGAATCTCTTTGACCTCGACTCTACTTTCTGCCATTACATCATTAGACAAGAATAAATCAGCAGATATCGATTTGGTCTTATCCAATAGCAGGACGTCATGTTCGTAGGCGATCACAATGCTCTCATTAACGTCATTCATCAGGATAACCCAAAACTTATCCAGTTCTTGTGGTCCTTCTTGTGGTCCTATCTCCAGTAAAAAAGAATGATTGCGAATCGACAGAAAATCATCTTCTACGAAGACTTTTCGATTAAAGAACCGATAGATTTCCTTCGTAGGAACTGACCCTACTTGAAACGCCCCTCCTTTCTTGATCAATTTAAGTTCGCGAGGAATGGTCATGGAACCCCGCCATTCATCCAAAGGGATCAGGTTCGCGTAATTCCAATTATTCATCCATCCAATAAAGATTTTTCTACCGTCTGGGATTCCTTCCCAAGTGATCCCTGCATAGTTATCCGGACCATGGTCAATCCATCTAATTTCATCATCATCAGCGATGAATTCCTTCCCATTAAAATCTCCGACAAAATATTGGGTCGCACTTCCTCCCAGTGGGCCACCAGGATTTATACTCACAATGAGAATCCATTTTACCCCGTAATCAGGGTGCTCAAGTGGAAATAAATCAGGACATTCCCAAACACCTCCATGAGCACCTTGACCTTTACCAAAATCACTTAAAAAATCCCAATCTAATAGGTTAGTTGTTGCATAAAATCGGATGTGATCACCTGCCGCGATGGACATGATCCATTGATTACCTTTCTCATACCAAGTAACTTTTGGGTCTCTAAAGTCTTTAAGATCCCTATTTCTTAGAACCGGATTGTGTTTATACTTCTGCCAAACCCGTCCATTATCTTGACTGAAAGCGATTGCCTGACTTTGAAAACCATCTTCAGATGATTCTTCAGCTATAGGGTCGTGATACGTAAATATAGATATCAATGGAGGATTATCCGCCGTACCAAGCCCACTACGATTATCAACATCGGCGACAGCACTCCCACTGAATATATACCCTTGCTCGTCGGGACTTAGGGCAATAGGTAGATGCTCCCAAGTCACGAGGTCCTTTGATACGGCATGACCCCAGTGCATTGGGCCCCAGACGTTACTATTCGGATGATACTGATAGAATAAATGGTATTCGCCTTGATAATAGACTAATCCATTTGGGTCGTTCATCCAGTTCTTTGGTGGAGTAAAATGAAAACGAGGCCGAACGCCAACCTCTAATAAAGAATGACTCACTATTTCTCAAATTCAGACTCTTCTACTCCCACACCAGTTATTTTCAAGGACTTCCATTTCTTAGGAAGTACAGAATTAATCTGCTGTACACCGTTATCTGTAATATCTAACCCGCCGAAACCAAAAAGTACTGATTGTAACATCCCTCCAGCTCCTGTCGCAAAGTAAGGGTTCGTTCCACCAGCTGTCTCTGCAATAACTTTAAATGGAGGAAGCTCATTGGGTTGAAACCCCTTTATAAACCAGTCATACGCCTCACTTGGTTGTCCCTGTCTGGCATATAGAGTAGCTAAAATCGCTGGTCCCATTGCTGGTCCATTATCTGAGTATTTAGGCGCGTAATAATCTAGGTCCTTTTGGATATCTTCTTTCTTCGAAACGACCTTTAATGGATATGACAATAGGTTTACATCAGCTTGCTTAATGATTTCACCTTTGTACGTTCTATTCTCTTTGGTTACCCCGTCTTCAAACTTCAAAATCGGAATATTCTCAGCGACATGCATCCAATCTGGATCAGGCTGAATCCCAAGTATATTCGCCGCCTGTGTGGTATAAGCCAATACCGTTTTTACCATTCCATTGGTAAAAGCATTATTATCAATGTTTTCTTGATATTCGTTTGCTCCGATTACATTATTAATTTCATATTGTCCCTCACCCTTTCGCTCTACTCGACTTGTCCAAAAGTCCGCGACTTCTTTAAGTACTGGGAAGGCTCTATCTTCTAGCCATTGCTTATCTCCCGTTACTTGATAGTATTTCCAAAATGCCCAACCTACTGTAGCTGAAATATGCTGCTGGAAAGGACCTGTAAGTGCCCATACAGGAGTAGCTTCAGAACCATTATCTGCTGACTCCCAAGGAAACATCGCTCCCTTGAAGCCGTGTGAAAAGGCATTGGCTTTGGCGGCCTCTAATCGCTGATAGCGATATTCTAATAACGACTTAGCCATATCTGGTTGAAGCACCAAAAGTGGAGGGTACATCCACAGCTCAGTATCCCAGAAAACGTGACCGTTGTAGCCAAGACCTGACAATCCCATCGGTGACAGCGAATAAGCTGTACCTGACCTTGCAAAAGAGTATAAATGATAAAGTGCCGAACGCACCGCTTTCTGAGCGACAGGGTCGCCCTCTATTTCGATATTACTCTTCCAGAGCTCATTCCATTGTCTTTTATGACCTTCAAGAAGTCTATTTTTTCCTTCAAGCTTTGCATAGACAGTTAGTCGCTCTGCCTCGTTGCGAGGATCATCATGTTGAACAGAAGAAAGTGTTGAGCCTATCAATGCAAATCGATAAGTCTCTCCTGCCTTCAACTTCTTCGTAAACTTCATTAAGTGCATGTTGTGATCCCAGTCCTCATGAACGATATGAGGTTGATGCCCATGCTCTTCTTCGAAAATAAATGAATTGGAAACGGCTAGTTTCTTTCCTCCAGGACTTAAGGCCTCTGAGGACAGCAACTCGATCAACACATGTGGACGGTCTATTTCCGCATAATAATTTCTCACGTCTTGAAGGTGATCAGGCGCTTCAATCCTGTTAATAGGAATAATTTCTACATCCTGCTTCGCTTTGATTTCTAATACAGCCAAAGCGCAATACGGCAAGTTCCGAAGTGCCATTACTTCCTGCCGAACGGAAACCTTATCACTGTAGTCAAACGTAGTAACGAGCTTGGCTTCTTTCATATCCAAGGATTGTGTGAATCCCTGAATATTTTCCTCGTTTAGCCCTACATGATCTACAATAAGATCCATGTTCAAGTGGCTAAATGTCTGTAGTATGTTGCTAACCCGACCACGTTTATATTGGTCGTAGACACCATTTAAAATAACCTCCTGGATTTTTAATGGCGCTGGTGAGGAGACTAACCCTATGATTCCATTAGCTAAAGTGATCCCGTAGTAGTCGTTTTTATCAATTTTGTCGGGAGTGATACTCCACTCCTCGCTTTGTCTACTTTGTGAATTGGCTAAATGGATACTCATAGTCAAAACAAAAATTGTGAATAATGGAAATTTTAGACTCATGGCTGTTTGCTTATATCGCACTTGATATGTTGCTAATATGTATGATGGTCACTGGTATACATAAAGCCATCATGCCTAAATGGCATGACGGCTAATTGAATTTAAACCTACCTACCTTATTTTATTGATATCCTGGGTTTTGCTCCAGGTTTGGATTTGCGTCTATCTGTTGTTGCGGAATAGGGAATACATTTCTAAAGCTTTCACTTTGTGCTTTAAACTCCCATGCGTTATTAAAAGCACCAAAGCGAATTAAGTCGTTTCTTCTCCAAAGCTCCCAGGCAAACTCTCGTCCTCTTTCGGCTAGTAATTCTGTAAGATCAACATTTGCCAAAGGGGTTTCCGTAGTGAAAGCTCTAGCTCTTACCTGATTGATTAAGGCATCTCCTGATCCCGCACCACCTGTTCTAATTTGCGCTTCTGCTTTCATAAGTAGTACATCTGCGTATCGGAATACAGCAAAATCATTATTCAAGAAACAACATGCTGATAGATCACCACCAGGGATATATTTTAACACTCTTACTCCATCGCTCTGCGTGGCATTATCAATATCTCCTTTATAATCAATAGTGAAATTGAGTGAGTCGTCACTATTGTCAAACAGTTGCTCACCGTTTACTCCCAGTTGGTTTCCTTGTAAGAAAACATATGCACGCAAGTCATTCGCATCGAAGCTTCTGTAGAACGAACCGATAGTGCTAAATCCGTTCCAAGGATCATTAGGCAAACCATATCTTTCCCTTAATGACTGGTTCAGTGTAAAGTTATGCATGATGTAGGATGAGCCCCAGTTACCTGTATTAGCGTCTGATCGCCAAACAAAGATGTTTTCTGAGTTATTGTCATTGTTCCAAGCAAAAATTGATGGATAGTCAGTAGCAAGAGAATATTTGCTTCCAATGATCTGATCAGTTTGCTCGATTACTTTGTCCCACTGCGCGGTTCCTGTGAATACTTCAGCGTTAAGATAAGTCTTAGCCAATAAAAAGTGTGCTGCAAACTTATCTACCCGTCCATAGTCTTGATCTTCAGGAAGGTCATTGATCAAAGCCTCCAATTCAGATACTACAAAGTTGTAGACATCGGTACGAGTGGTATTTTTATTCGAGGGTGCTCCTCCTCCAGGTTCAGTTACAATGGGCACATCACCAAACATGTCCAGCATGTTGTAGTAATAAAACGTTCTCAAAAACCTTGCTTCAGAACGCATCACGAGCACATTAGGGTCACTAGAAAAATCAGATCGATCTACTACATCGATGAATAAATTAGCCTGGGCAATTCCTCTTGACAATGCTTCATAGGCTCCATTGATCTCTCCATTGCTAACCTCCCAAGTATGCTTGTGAAGATTCTGCAATGCTGGTGCTTTCCAGTCCGCTCCCCTAGCGGGTACAATGGCCTCATCTGAAGATGTTTCATTTACTTTAAACAATTGGTCTCCATACACTCCTAGCGTAGAATAAACTCCTGATAAACCGTTTAGGAATTCACCACTAGTTTGAAATGCATTAGCATCTGTCAGTTGGCTGTCAGGCGCTACGTCTAAGTCCGTACATGAACTCATTAGCGCGAGTGCGATAACACTTAATTGGATATATAAATTTTTCATTGTTGTTACAGATTAGAATTTGAGACTAAGACCAAGTTGATATGATCTGGCCTGAGGATAAGCTGTGTAATCCACACCATAAGAAAGTGCAGTGGAGCTGCCCGCAGTGGTATTCACTTCGGGGTCAAATCCAGTGTAGTCCGTTATGACGAACAGGTTTTGTCCTGTGAAATAAGCTCTTAGATAAGAAACTCCAGGTATCTTGCTTGTATTGAAAGTATAACCAAGTGTAAGGTTATCTAAACGCAAGAAGTTGGCGTTTTCTACCCATCGCGAAGTGTTATAGAGATACGCATTGTTGTTACGACCGTCTGCGCCTTCCTGATTCGTGTTTTGTCCAGGTAAGCGATTTGGTTGTGTTAGCTCAGCTCTTGTATTATTGAAGACCTGTGCGTTCTGTTGACCACGGATAAGGAAAGAGAAATCAATTCCTTTATACTCCATTCTCGAGGTTAGTCCCCAGGTCACATCCGGAAGTGCTTTGCCGATAATCACGCGATCATCAGCAGTGATCTCATTATCTCCATCTTGGTCCTTATACACTTCGTTACCTTCAGCGTCAACGCTTTCAAACTCAAACCCGTAAAAAGAACCAATTGACTCACCTACTCTAAGAATTTGCGGATTACCAGCGGCACCAGCACCGGAGATAACACCTGATTCGATATCTTCACCGTTGATCAATGCAGTTATTTCATTTCTATTTCTGGACAAGTTCAAGTTCAAATCCCAGGTAAAATCACCTTCCTCAATAACGGCATAGTTTACGTTAAGCTCAATACCCGTATTCTTCATCTCACCAACATTATCTAAGACTACAGAAGCCACCTCAGGTTGAGGTACGCGCGCTTCTAAAAGTAAGTTAGAAGTTACTTTGTTATAAAAATCGACCGAACCCGTTAATCGGTCCTTCATTAAACCAAAGTCTAATCCAAGGTTCGTTTGTGCTGTTTCTTCCCATTGTAATTCCTCGTTGGGAACTGAGGTGTAGGTATATGGTATAACATATTGATCTCCAAAAGTGGCCCCACCTAGTTGGTTGACCGTAATCGTACTTACTTGCCTAAAGTTTCCAATGTTCTGATTACCCGTAACTCCATATCCTAGGCGCAATTTCAAATTAGTGAAAGCCTCTTGATTATCCATAAACGCCTCGTTAGAGATCTTCCATGCCAAAGCGGCAGAAGGAAAAAGTCCCCATTGGTTTTCACCTCCAAATTTAGAGGAACCATCGCGTCTTAAGGTAGCCGTCAGTAAATAACGATCTTGCCAATTGAAAGAAGCCCGTCCGAAAAATGAGATCAATCGATTTTGCTCTCTTAAGGCTATTGCAATTTGGTTCTGACCAGCTAGGCTATTGAAACCAAGGTTGTCATTATCAAAACCAGTAGCAACCACGTTAGTTAAATCAGTGGTAAATTCTTGCCAAGAGTACCCTAATAATCCAGTAAAATCATAATCTGTCTTACTTACTTTGTAGTTGAAATAAGTCTCGATAAGCTCATTAGAATATTCCGCATCTTCTCTGATTGCTCGTCCGCTTATCGGTCCACCAATAGCAGAAGCGATTGGTTGATAAATTCTTCTCTTCTGTTGATCATAATCGTTAGCTAAATTCACCTTTAGCGATAATTCATCAATAAAGAAATACTCCGCTGCAGCACTTGCTATTAACCTATTTCCTGATGTGATATCATCAATTTGTTCGGCTAATGCTACTGGGTTAAATACTTGACTAGCCCATTCATTATATGATCCATCAGCATTTCTAATCGGCTGAGTAGGATCTGCCTTCAGCGCATTGTTGATCACCCCACCTGATGCACCACCTGTCTGCTGCTCTACAATGTTATCCGTCTCATAATTGGAATGACTGATGTTAAATTGTACTTTCAACTTATCATCAAGTAACGATTGGTTTACATTTAATCGGCTATTAATAGTCTTCAAACCTGTTCCCAGTACAATACCTTCTTGATCTCTAACTCCTATTGAACCTCTATACTGTAGTTTTTCAGTTCCTCCAGAAAGAGAAATGTTATGGCTTTGTGTCACCGCTGATCTGAATATTTCATCTTGCCAGTTAGTAGAAGACCCTCCTCCTGCGGTAGTATCAAAGCGAGAAAATTGATTTGCATCTAACAGATCAATAGTATTTGATACTTCAGAAACAGTTACGTAACTATCGTAAGTCAAGGATCCTTTACCTACAGATCCATTTTTAGTTTTAATGATAATGACACCATTTGCCCCTCTAGAACCATATATGGCGGTAGCCGAAGCATCTTTCAATACCGAAATACTTTCAATATCGTTAGGGGATATCATAGCTAACGGATTGAGTTTAGCACTGTTTACGCCAGCGTCACCACTAAGTTCTAAAGCCGATCTGTTATTGTCTATAGGTACTCCATCCACGACGTACAGTGGTTCTGAAGAAGCTGTAATAGAGTTTACTCCTCTAATTCGTACGTTTTGCTCAGCACCCGGTTGACCACTATTTGGAGTCATTTGAACACCCGCTACTCTACCGTTGAGTAGGGACTCTGGTGACACGGCACTACCTTTATTAATGCTACTTGGGTCTAGTGTCTCCATGGAACCCGTGGCGTCACTCTTCTTCTCCGTACCATAGCCAATAACAACTACTTCTTCCAGCTCCTCCGCGTTGATTTCCAATATAATATCAAGTACGGTCTGGTTACCCAATGTTATCATTTGAGATTTAAAACCCACATAGGAAAACTTTAAGATGTCTCCTGGATTAGCCTTGATAACATATTTACCGTCTAAATCTGTAATGGTACCGGTGGAGGTTCCATCAATTTGAACCGAAACACCCGGGAGCCCTTCGCTTCCATCCGTAACCATTCCGGTTACTGACTGTTGCTGCGCTTGTATGGGTTCGCTTAGGAGGAGTGTTGCGAGCCCAAACAATACTAGTAAATTAATTTTCATGGTTTTAGATTTATTAATTGCTGTTTGTTTTGATAGTCTGTTTTATTAAACATTTTTCAATAAATGTTTGTTAGACTGACATATTTCTAATTTCGACTAATCAAAGGTAAGAATTGGTTGTACTTAAGTATTTATCAATTTTCGCAGACGATAGCACTATTTTTGCAATTATTGATTTATAGTTTTATTCATTAGCTAATATCGGGTAATGTATATATGATATTAAGCTAATAATGTACGTTATTCGTTATTTTTAGCCACGTAATTAAGACGGTAATTTGTTGGGGTGGTACCTTTTCGCTTAATAAAACTCCTATTGAAGTGTGTGATGCTATTGAAACCAGATTGATAAGCGGCCTCACTGATGGTGATGGACTCAGAAATCAACAGCTGACAGGCCTGTCCTATCCTAAGGTCATTGATGTATGTCAAGGCCGACTTACCGGTCATCTTCTTAAAGAATCGGCAAAAAGCCGCCTCATTCATGACAGCTAAGGATGCCAATGTCGCGATGTGAATGTCTTCGGTAAAATTTTCGTGTATATAAGTACATACCTTACTAAGGCGCTCTTCACTTTCATTGCTTCGATTGGGTGTATAAAACTCCGAGGCGAGAAACTCACCATCTTGAATGGCAAGATCATGGAGGATCTCTAATAATAAGTGGTATCTATGAAAGCCTTTTAATTCTGTTAGCCTCTCCATTTTACTTCCGATGCCGTCTGACTTCTCGTTATTAAAGGAAATGCCTCGACTAGACTTTTCAATTAATTTACCAATGGAAGACAATTCGGATATTTCGACCGATCGTTGATCAATAATTTCCTTAGGGAACTGAATCACCAACACGTCCATATTTTTTCCCTTGGACATGTATACCTCATCGGATATTAACGTATGAGGTAAGTCTGGTCCTAAGAATAGTAAATCACCTTCCTTAAACTCATTGACATTATCGCCAACCAGTCTAGTACCTCTACCTCTTATTACATAGGAGATCTCACACTCCGGATGATAATGCCAGTGGAACCCAAACTTGGGTGAAGAAACAAGGTAACAAAGAAACGAACCCTCTACTGAATCGAATCCAAGATGTTGAAATGATGGTTTCATAACTCTATATTACCACTTTAAGCACCAAATCTCAATATTAAAGCAAATATCGTGCTACTATTAGTCAGAATTGGATTACAGATGACTCATTTAAATAACGAACTTTGTTAAAGTATGAAATTGACAAGTAATAGCTGGTTCGTCATCATAGTGGTCTTCGCACTACTCACCTCCTGCCAAAGGAAGCGAGAGTTTATGCGCATTTCCTCTTGGGTAAGTAGCCCAGCCGAGACCGAGCTTTTCGAAACAACTCTAGATTCATTTAAAGTCGCCTACCCTGAAGTTCCTTTTAACTTCGAGCCCATTCCGGGAAACTATGCAGAAAAAATTCAGCTTATGCTTGGGACACAAACAGGTCCGGACCTATTCTTTATTAAGGGGTTTTTAGCTCCTTCTTATATGAGTTTTGGTGTTTTGGAACCGTTAGACGCGAGGATACAAGCTGAAGTAGATATTGATATTGATGATTTTTTCCCAAATCTTCTCCAATCTTTCCAATACGACGGAAAGCAATATGGACTACCTAAAGATTTCAGTCCTTACGTTCTTTTCTATAATGAAGAAATGTTTGAAGAAGCCGGTCTTTCTGGGCCACCTACAACTTGGGCCGAACTATCTACATATGCTGAGCAACTGACTAGTAAGTCCATAAAAGGTGTATCAGATCAATACGGATTGGTGATTGAGCCCATTACAGAAATGCTCATGCCATTTGTCTATCAAAACAATGGTGAATTTCAAAAAGCTGATGGTACATTGGGTATTACAGAGCCCGCTTTTATTGAAGCATTAAATTTTTATTACTCACTCTATAAGCAAGGGGTTGCAACTATTCCTACCGATGTAGGTCAAGGTTGGAATGGTGATGTCTTCGGACGTCGAAAAGCAGCTATGTGTCTATCTGGTGGTTGGCTGATTCCTTTTTTGAAACTAAACTATCCTGATTTAAAATGGAAAGTAGCGTTTCTTCCAAAAGGAAAAAGCCAAGCCACGGTAGCATTCACTACAGCATTTACCATTCCTAAGGCTTCGTTCTACAAAGATGAGGCCTGGACAATGATGAATTATCTCACCGGAACAAAAGGAATGGGTATCTGGACAAAAGGCGGTATAGCCATGCCAAGTCGCCGATCCGTAGCTATTGAAAATGGTTTTTATCAAGACTCTACCTATAGTGTTTTTATGGAGAGTGCTGAATTCGCCAAGACGTTTCGCGTCGAGTTCAGCGAACGAGGGTTTGAAGAGATCGTAGTGGCCATGCAGGACATTTTCTATAATGGCAGAGATCCGAAAGACGCCATGAAGTCGATCGAAAAAAGGATACTAAAATATAGCTTAAAACGATGAGCAGAAACAAAAACTATAAAGGGGAAGCCCGAACGGCTTATTTGTTTCTAGCCTTCCCGATACTAATCTTTGGAGCATTTACCATCTTCCCAATGGTATTTGCTTTGGTAATCAGTTTTTACGATTGGAACTTACTTATTCCAGATAAAGTCTTCATCGGGTTCGGAAACTATATCGAACTCTTCCAAGACCCCGTATTCCTCAAAGCCATTAAAAACACAATTATATATGCCTTAGGAGTAGTACCGGTACAAACAATACTTTCGCTCTTCTTAGCCTTTATCATGAACCAAAAGCTACCAGGTCGAACATTCTTCCGAACAGCTTTTTACATACCGGCAGTTACTGCTTCTGTGGTTACTTCGACCATATTTATCTGGATATATAGCAAACCTGGTTTGCTCAACTACCTCTTGTCCTTTGTTGGGATACAAGGAACCGACTGGCTCACTAACTCAAGTACTGCTTTACTCGCCATTATGGGATTGAATGTATGGTCTACGTCAGGATACTTTATGATTACCTTCTTGGCTGGATTACAAAATATTCCCAAGTCTGTATACGAAGCGGCGAAAATTGATGGCGCCAGTTCCTGGACTCAATTTTGGAAAATTACCGTTCCAATGGTTCGGCCGGTAACCTACTTCGTGGTCGTACTGGGGTTGATAGGGTGCTTTCAGGTATTTGACCAGGTATTTATCATGTCACAAGGAGGACCGGTTAACTCTACCACTACTATGAGCTTCTTTGTATATATGAACTCCTTCAAATACTTCCGACTTGGTTATGGTGCCGCAGCGGCAGTCGTTCTGGCAGCGATTATTTATGTCGTCACTGTATTGCAAAAGAAATACTTACCACCAGATCCACATTGATATGACGAGAAAAATTGACATAAAAAACATCTTATTCTGGTTGTTGCTCGTCATCATGACAGCGATTTATATTGGACCATTCTTATTCTCGCTATCTATCAGTTTTAGTGAGGAGACAGATGTCTTCCAATGGCCGATACGGCTAATACCAGAAAAGTTAACCTTAAAGCATTATCAAGCCGTTTGGACCGATTTACCTTTTGGTAGATGGTTACTCAACAGTGTGGTCATCACTTCCATACAGACCATCAGCAATGTGTTTTTCGCTTCTCTGGCTGGGTTTGCTTTTGCTAGGCTTCGATTTCCTGGTAAGGATGTCATTTTCGCCATATTTATGGCCAGCCTTATGATACCCGGAATCATTTTGTTGGTTCCTAAATTCATCATCATGAATGAGCTTCGGCTTATTAACACTTATGCCGGTTTAATGCTTCCAGGGCTTATAACTGTAGTGAATATTTTCTTGATGAAACAGTTTTTCGAAACGATCCCTCGTGACTTAGAAGAAGCAGCGTTTATTGACGGTTGTTCATACTTCCGACTGTATTGGCAGATCTTTATGCCCATCTCAAAGCCAGCGATTGCTGCTGTAGCGATCTATACCTTCCAAGGTGCATGGAACGAATTTATGTGGACGGTCATCGTAACCACCACAAACGATATGTTCACACTTCCAGTAGGTATGAACTTCCTTAAAAATGAATATCAGGTCAATTGGCCCTTATTGATGTCCGGTACCATTCTGATTTCCATTCCAACCCTGGTCATATTCTTGTTTTTCCAGCGGTATTTCGTAGAGGGTGTGGCAAGTTCAGGACTAAAAGAATAGAGAATCATGGCAAAAGTAGAATTACGAAATATCACTAAAGTATATGATAATCAGGTCACTGCCATTCCAAATGCCAACGTGACGATCGAGGACAAAGAGTTCGCTGTCCTTGTAGGGCCATCGGGCTGTGGAAAGTCCACCATGCTTAGAATGATCGCTGGACTTGAGGATATTACCGGCGGAGATTTACTTATTGATGGGGTTCGGGTAAACGATTTGTCACCTAAAGAGCGAGATATTGCCATGGTATTTCAAAACTATGCACTCTACCCTCATATGACGGTATTTGATAACATGAGCTTCGGTTTGAAGCTTCGAAAAATACCAAAGGCCGAGATAAAATCAAGAGTTGAGCATGCTGCCGAGATACTAGGCATTACTGACTTCTTGCATCGTAAGCCAAAGGCCATGTCGGGAGGACAACGGCAACGAGTGGCTATCGGCCGAGCAATAGTTAGGCAACCCAAGGTATTTCTCTTTGATGAGCCTCTGTCAAATCTCGACGCTAAGCTACGAGTTCAAATGCGGATGGAAATCAAAAGACTACATCAAAAGCTTGATGCTACCATGATCTATGTTACCCATGATCAGGTCGAAGCCATGACACTGGGGGATAAGATCGTATTGCTAAAAAGTGGCGAAGTACAACAAGTAGATGCACCAATGAAGTTATACGAACAGCCCGCAAACGCTTTCGTTGGAGGTTTCATTGGAAGTCCGGGCATGAATTTTTGCGATGGCAAAATCACCAAAGGAGCGCAGTACTATTTCGTTGGAGACGGAATGAAATTCTCTATCCCGGAAGTGTTGGAGCCAATGGTTGCTGAATATCAAGGAAAAGAAATAACGCTGGGATTCAGACCTGAAATTATATACGATCACGTACATGAATTTCAGGCGCATTTGACGGAAAAAATATCGGTTACCATTGATCTTATCGAGCCAATTGGTGCAGAGACTTTCGTCTATTTTCACTCTAATAGCAAAGAGTACTGTATGCGAAGCAGCTCGGGTCTTAATTATAAACCAGGGCAAATAGTTGATATTGGATTCGACGTGAGGAGACTTTTATTTTTTGAAAAGTCAACGGGAAAAAGGATATCGTAAGTCTAGATAATTGGGTAAAAAACAAGGAAAAAAGACATATCGTATTTGATCGATTAAAGGCCATTATGAAAATGGCTTTCTAGATAGGGTATGTCCAAATAGACGGAAAAAACATGCTTTAGTTGACAAGCATGACTAAAGAGATAGGTTAAGCGTGAGATTAAAAAAACAATAATAAAACAGATTTAGAACCCGAATTATACTCGATAAACCAGACAAAAAATGATTAGTTACAACAAAGGAGAAGGTGAGTTCCAAAACTGGATTATAGAAGAAACTGAATTTGATCCTACCCTTCAAGGTAAGTGTGAAACCATCTTTGCCTTGGGCAACGGTTACCTCGGTACGCGTAGTGCAACTGAAGAAGACTACGTGGGTCAAGTTCGCAACACGTTCGTTGCTGGAACATTTAATAAATGTAACGAAAATGAAGTAACGGAACTTCCCAACGCTGCAGACGCGCTTGCGATGAGTATTTTGGTAGACGGTATACCATTAAGTTTAAGCCAAGGTTCATACAAAGACTACAGCAGAACGTTGAACTTAAAAACCGGTGAGCTCAGACGTGAATTCGTTTGGACACATCCGAACGGTAAAGATGCTAAGTTCGTATTCAGCCGATTTGCCTCCATGTCGGATTTACACCTCATGGGCTCACGCGTTACGATCACTCCGCTTTCAGAAGAGGTTGAGATCACCATAAAATCTGGAATAAATGGTCAAGTAACCAATACGGGAGCTCAACATTTTCAGGAAGGTGAAAAACGGATCTTTGATTCCAGCATCATGCAGATGTTACAAAAAACCACGGAATCTGAAATCAGCTTTGTGCACAGTAGTGAGCACACCTTCTCAGAAGGCCATAACCTAAGCAGTAGATTTGAACTGGATAGAAGAAAAATATACGCTGTCATAGAAGGCACATTGGTCGCAAATACCACTACTGAAATCACTAAATTTTCAACAACGCATACAACAAGAGATATTGATCTAGAAGACCAATCTCTGGATCAGATTAGAGAGTTAGCCATCACCTCTTTGAGGAGTTCTAGGCAAAAGGGGTATGATAAGCTACTTCAAGATAGTGCTACCGCCTGGGGTAAGTGGTGGAATAGTATGAACATCACCATCGAGGGAGATGAAGAAATAAATCAATTGGCCATACGTTTTGCGCAATACCATTTGATTATCATGGCTCCAAGGCATGACGAACGATTTGGCATTGCGGCAAAAGGTCTTACTGGTGAAGGGTATAAGGGGCATTCCTTTTGGGATACCGAAATCTTTATGCTACCATTTTTCACCTATACATTCCCATTAACAGCAAAGAAATTACTTAGTTATCGCTATCATACACTTAGCGGAGCACGTAAAAAAGCCGAAGTAAATGGTTATCGCGGTGCCATGTACCCGTGGGAGTCCGCCTGGAAAGATGATGGAGAGGTGACTCCGGTCTGGGGAGCGGTTGACATTGTCACTGGTGAAGCTACCAAAATCTGGAGCGGCTTTATAGAGCAGCACATCACTTCAGACGTAGCATTTGCTATCTGGCAGTACTATATGATCAGCGGTGATTTGGACTTCATGAACGACTGTGGGTTCGAAATACTTTTGGATACAGGCATATTTTGGAGTAGTCGATTAGAATGGTCTGAAGAGGATAAGCTGTATCATATCAATGATGTGGTAGGGCCAGACGAGTACAAAGAACATATAAACGATGATGCCTTTACCAATTATATGGCTCATTGGTGTATGGGCAATGCACTGAAATATTACGATTTACTAAGCGCAAGTAACCCCGTCTTGCTAGAAAAGCTTAATCATAAGCTGAATCTAGACACTGAAATACCTGAAATCAAGAAAAGGATTTCCAAGGTATATCTGCCAAAAGAAAATGCTGATAATGTTATTCCTCAGGATAATACCTACCTCAGCAAAAAGATTATCGATCTGTCGAAATATAAGCAGCAAACGAAAGTGGGGACCTTGTTTCTAGATTATAATCTGGATCAAGTGAATGAAATACAGGTATCGAAGCAAGCATCTGTAGTCATGCTCATGTATCTTTTGGAAAATAAGTTTTCTCCTGAAGTAAAGGCTGCCAATTTCAAATATTACGAGCCCAAGACATTGCATGATTCATCATTAAGTCTTTCAACTCACGCCATTTTAGCTTCTGACTTACAGAACAAGGAACTTGCTTATGATCTTTTCAAGAAGGCATCTCAAATCGACTTGGGACCAAATATGAAATCCTCCGATCATGGAATCCACGCCGCTTCTTTAGGCGGTGTCTGGCAGATTATCGTTTGTGGGTTTGCAGGAATTAGAATGTTAGGTGGAGAACTACGGATGACACCAAATCTTCCTCCGCAAATTTCCAAACTACAAATCCCAATACACTGGAAAGGAAACCCTTTAAAACTTACCGTAGAGCAGGATAATGTGGTTATCCAAAATAACGGTACTGACGATATACAAATGGTCGTATGCGGTGAAGAATTGTCCGTATCAGCCAGTTCAACTTTTACATTTTCAACCAGCAGCGCAACCGTAGCTATGGCATAAGTTCAGAATGATCGGGGGTGCTAATATGCACGCCTGGCATTTTGGACCAATATTTTGTAACCCGATTAACAAATTATAACCCTTACCAAAGGTCCCCATTGCGCGACCTCTGAACAGAATTTTATTATGGCAATTAAAGGATTTATTTTCGATTTGGATGGAGTGATTACCGATACGGCCGAGTATCACTACCAAGCATGGAAAGCGCTCGCCGATAACAAAGGGTGGGCATTTGACCGTGAGACTAACGAACAGTTGAGGGGTATTTCTCGGCTTGATTCTATAGGGGTGATCATGCGTGAAAATGGTGTTTCATTAGATAACACCGAAGTCAAAGCATTAGCTGAGTTAAAAAACGATATTTATGTAAAAAGCCTTAATGAGATTACTCCAGATGATTATTTACCGGGGGCTTTACGATTATTACAGGCTTTGAAATCAGGTGGCTATAAAATCGCATTAGGCAGCGCGAGTAAGAATTCACAAAAGGTACTGAGCAGACTACAGGCTACTTCGTTCTTTGACGTCGTGGCAGACGGAAACTCTGTTTCCAAAAGTAAACCCGATCCTGCTGTTTTTTTATTTGCCAGTGATGGGTTAGGACTAGCTCCAGAAGAGTGTGTTGTAGTCGAAGATGCCAAAAGTGGAGTGGACGCCGCTATTAGTGGTGGCTTCAAAAGTGTTGGTATCGGACCTTACGAGCGCGTAGGCCATGCGGACCTTTGCTTTCCTGATATGTCGTTTACCTCCGTACCCTACATCCTAAATCATTTCGAGGGATCTAACATTACGGTTTAGTTATCAGCCTAGCTGAAATCCATACATAGAGATTGGATAATCTACTACTCATCGGTCTTAATTGGCTTCACAAAGTGAATTGCTTCTTATAACCCAGCGAGTAAATAAGTATCAAAAAATTTTAATCATGTGATATAGTTGTTCGAATTTTGCTAATTGTTAAAGGTCATTTTCCCGTGGAAACGCGGGAAAGGGCCCTTAATTCTATTAGAAAGGCTTCAAACAAAACTTATGCTCATGAAGAAGTCTGATCTTCGTTCATGCTGTCATAGATATGTTGCTTATAAAACGTCATACTCAAGATCTCTGACTCGGCAACAACTACCGTCACCAATGCTGCTTCTTTCTTTTCACGCAACGAATATAAGTTGAGGTTGTAATCCTTAATCAAACATACATCAAATGTCTCCGTGCGATATCCGCTGTAAAATAGTATTATACGTATAAAGGAAGACTCTGGATGGGGCTCACGCAATTCAGCAATTAACCCCACATAGACCTTTCCATTTTTTAGTGTGATCATCACTATTTCCCCGAATAGATAGCTCTCGAGAAAATCAATCTGTAGGGCATTTCCAGTCTTTCGTATCATCTCAGATAAGAACCAGTTCTCCTCGCTTTTCTTTACATAATTAAATATGGTCGTGTGCGTAATGGCTATCAGAAAAGCTAATATCGAAGGCAGTAAATAGGGTATATCCAACGAGTTGGTTGTAAGAACCTCATTTACTTCGGTATCCCAGAGAAACATAGCAGCGCGCCAAATAATAAAGCTAGCAGAAAAATAAATGAAGCTTACAAGAAGTGAATCAAAAATAAGTCGCTGACGATCAATTCTTTTGTAGAAGTGCTTCCACTTAATCGATTTTGATAAAAAATAATATCCTCCTAAAAGCGGCAAAAGGAGAATACTCCAACTCATTTTTTATTGAGTTGAGAAACGGGCTTGAGTGTTTTTACGAGTTCTTCAAATTGCTTAGACTTGATAAGTTCCTCTTTGTCTGTTGTAAAAGTGCCCGATTTGGTAATTTTAAATTTCTTTTGGTTAACTACTTCTCGATTTATTTCCATAATACTATCTCTTAACACAATCACCAAAGACTTTGTTAGAAACAAAATAGGAAAAAAATTCTTACTTCTCATACTTTTTGGACCAGAAAACCACCGCTATAGATAAAAACTGACCATAATCATGTTTTAGTATACATGGTCATGATATTTATGGTAATATTCTAATAGATGCTTAGAAGTCGAGGGGTTTCCATGATACCAAAGTCTTATTGTTAGTTATCAAGCTACTTGATTTCTCGTCTGGCAGATTTCAGCTAAATAGACGACATGAAAATCCAAATCTCCACTTACGAGATGACCTTTTGCTTGGCAAGAAAGTCTGAGATGGTACGCACTTGTATATCTAAGCTTTTAAGCCTTCTAATACTATAAATCAGACTTCTTTTCTTCCCGTCAGTAAGCTGGTCAAATAACTTCTTTGATTGGGGCTCTTGCTCTAAAAACACACTTAGCACTTCTGGCACTTCAACACCTAGTTGATCTGGATCAATATCTATTTTAAAACTTACCACATCACCAAGTTGTTTGCTTATCTGGTCAAGGTATTTAGTCGCGACAATGATATAGAAGTTACCATCACCTAAGTGATTAAGTCCGCAACGGTAAGATATGGAGTCATCTATTGAACAAATGAGCCTGGTAGTCTTTTTCTTCGCAAACTGGTTCACCACTTCAGCATCAATTTTTAAATAGAAGTATCCTCCCTTACGCTTTTCTAGTTGCCTGATGATTTGTTTTCCGCTGTATGTCTCCAAAAGGCCTTTTACACTAATAACTCATAAGAACCGTCTCTTGTTTAATAGAAGTATTTGTTAAACCCTTTGAAGATGAGCGAAGTACCAGTTGTATATTTTATTAGTGATACCATTCTGAGAAAATTTGTGCCAATAATCAATAAGTCTCTCCTGTCTTCTCTATCAATCGGTTAAGCCGCTTTTCCTCAGTCGACCATTCTAAAACATGCCTAGGATACAAGCTACTTATGGCATCTCGCTCGGCCACCAGGTGTTGATTATCCCAGGATTCACCATGGAAATTATAGAATGTTTGTTTTCTTAACCGGTCGATTTGTGTCCAGACCGCATCAATAGCTCGAATATATCTGCCATACGTTATGGATGAATCCACATCTAAAACAATTAGATAATTCGGTGCATATTTTCCAATATGGTCGTTGACCTTTCTTTCCAGTGCAAGGAAGTCAACTTTATGTCCATCTAATACAAGATTATCTTGATTTACCTTGACGGTCATTCGATTTGCATCTTCTAATAATCCATGGCGATACATCGTGGACTCTGATAACTTTATTCTTTTTCCCTTAAGATTAAGCTGCTCAGCGGAATCCAAAAAGTCAACAAACTGCTGATAGTATATCGGTAGTATCATCTGAATACCAGAATACTTAAATGAAGGATAGTCAGGTGGACATTTGGAAAACTTCCTTCCCGTTGAAAATTGAATTTTTCTTAAACCCGTTTTTCTCGAAGCATCTAGAAGGTGATATACATAACTCATTGAAATCCCTGCGTCAATATGAAGGTTAAGACTTAGTCGCCATTGTTGAAATCTCGAGAAATTCCTTTTTTCATGAACAAGAGCATCTCGAAAGTGCTCTAGTTTTACTCGATTTGCTGGTTTCTGAATGAAAATTACTGGTTCATATGGTTCGGTAGTATCCTTGGCAACATAGATATTGATCGCCATAGATCTGTCTATTCTTTCATGACTTTGGCTTAAGGGAGCTCTTAGCTCAAATGTCTTGTGAATGGTATTTGTCTTGCTATTCATTACTTGTTCGTCGGCAAAATTTTTAAAAGCAAAGCCAAAACTCATGACTAAAAAGATTGACAAGATCTTTAAGAACCAAAACCATTTATTGCCTTTGATTAGTCTTCGAAGATCCGACCAGGTGCTGGAAAACAGAACTAAAGGGAGCAGGATAAATAGTAGTGATATTTCCTTTAAAAAGTCAATATCATATTGCATCGCGAAATTTAGATACCAAATACCAAGTATGCCTCCAAGTCGCCCAAAGCCATATAAAAAGCTCCACATTAGGAAGGCTTGATTGTTTATGGCGCCTCTTACCAAAGATTTGGTGTGCCTATTGCGGGTAGCATCGAAATCCCGCAATACAAATCTGGTGGAAGTCATTAACCCGAGCGCAGCACTTATTGCCGCATAAAAAACATTGTGGAGGTAACTTTCGATTGGAGAAAGATCAAGAAAAACACCGTCCCCCATATAATTCATGAAGAAGCCAAAGCTATTTCTTATTAGCTGAAAGAAAGCGTAGTAGATGTACGCAGATAAGGTCCATAGTATAAGTCCAGCAAGATAGTTGATCGACTCAACTGCCGTTCTTTCGGTCAAAAAACCATTTTTAAGCGCTATTAATAATAAGTTCAAAGTAATTAACGATCTCCACTGTCAACCCAAGAAGGGTATAATGGTATCCCAACTTATTTACGATCCGCCACCGACAGTGGTTGTCTCCAATTAAACCTTAAGTAAGAGTATCAGAAACTGGCTGAACAGCTCCCGTGAAGTTGCAAAAAGCTCTTGTCTTAATTCACCACTTTCCAAAAATGAAAAATATGCAATAGAATTTATAGCATCTAATTCATTGTCCAGCTCCAGATGTTTTGAACCGGAGAAATTTGCTTCCGCGTATATCAATTCTTACTGTAAACCTCAGACATCCTTTGTGTTAACCTTTCAGGGCTATTAGTATAAATAGCTGGGCTTTCTGATAATACAATGAGCTTTACTGCCTCATCAAAAGACAGGCCCTGAATCGGCTTTTGCTTATACTTGACGGAAAGAAGGGATAAATTAGGTCCATTAATAAAGTCAAAGCATTTACGTTCAGTAGTGGCTTGTTCAAGTGCGTGGCCTAAAAGCAACCAGGAGAAACTATGGTATCCTGCAGGAAACCTATTTTCGAAACGTTCAGCAGCATTCACGCAGAAACACTGTCTTCCTTTCATAAGCTCTTCCTTATTACCCGATATCAAATACCAAAGCACCTTATTTTCCATATCAGAGATTTGAAGATTTAAATGACCCGGATACACGAATTCGTAAGCTTCGTAGATGTTCTTTGGAAGGCTTTCTGTGTCTTCCATTTTATTTGCAAAACCTTCAATTTCTGAATCCGAGTAATAGTCTTTCCATTTCGTGGCTGTACAATGTTTCAACCAGAAAAACACCCCCGTTCCTGCTAGGAAGAAAAGGACTATGGTGATGAATAGCAACTTGATAACTTTTTTCATCTCACTCAGGCTTACCGGGTATTATCTATGAAATTCACTTTTGGGTTCACTGCTATAACCATACGTATATCTTTAGTGATCATGGTTAGTTACTTGTGCAACCTTAGTCATCAAGTTTTCACCTCGATTCCTAATACCCCTCTATAAATGGGAGAAGTTGTGCATTACGCTGACCATAACTTACGAAAGTAATATCAAGATTCCATTCAGAGTATTTTGTCAGAACCTTATCAATTGCACCCAAGATCCAATCCATCTCATTTCCAAAAGCTCCTCCTCCTACCAGTGTTAAGAATAGTTTGTTACAATTGGTCTTGGAATAATTGATTATTGCGCATAACACTGTCGCTTCATAAGTAGCTTCCAAAATAAGCATTGCAAAACGTTGCCAATAAGCCGACTCCAGATGGGAATACGCTACAGGCAAAGCTGAACAATACACCTGCGAAACTTTATGATGGCTATTATCAAGCGTTACTTGAGTATTCCATTGGATGCCTACTCGCAAAGCATCTTTCAATCGCTTAGATTCACTCACAGTTTGCTTACTCAGAACAGAATTGACGTACAAAATACCTTTTTGATTTAACATAGCATAGCCATTGGTCATTTCCCAAAGTTGTAATTCAGGGTTACCAAGCAAAATTCCTATATCAGAGAGACAGTCTATTTGGACACCATTCGTTTGACCCAATTGATTGGCGACCGGAACAAAGTAATTTCTGTAAATCGTACCCGCTCCACAAGCCACAGCGCAAGCAGGGCCTTGTGTAAAATCTAGTTCATAGATGCCCACACCTCGTTCTGGAGAAACATGAGGCCCCATCATTTCAAGTAGGTTAAACTGAGACGCTGCTTGAAAAACTGCAAATTCATTTTCAGGATCTAGGTGTAGTTTTTGAACATCTCCAATAGTTTCCGAGACCTTTATTTTTCCCTTTCTCACTGACAATTGGTCGACCTTATTTCTCAACTCTTCCAAAGAAGGAATTTCTAGAGTTCCTATCGTATACCTTTTACCATTCACAAGTGAAAAGAGTTGATTTCCTAAAACCTTTAAGTTTTTGCGTACTTGCTCTGGAGACTCTTCCCTAAATCCAGTTAATGTCTCAAACCACATGATATTCTGAAGTTAAGGGAAATCAATTATTTCAAGTAGCGGGATCCAATAATTTTATTGAGACAATCTCAGTAAATCTTTTTATCTCCAATGTACTTAGTAGAGTCAGTGATTATTTCATGCATCATACCAGCTTTTGATCGATTTATGATAGACCAAAAGGTATTTATCTCGGTGCTATTAGTATCGTCGATAAAGTCTTCATCATATTCTGAATAGGTCACACAGTCAAAAGTTGAATCGGTGGACCATTTACCATGTTTACTTCCTGACCAGCCTCCATCGCCGCCTTCATATTCTAGTACTCCGATATTAATAATCTGCATAGTGTCTTTTTTGATAGTAGCCCCATACAGTGTTCTACAGCAACTTTCATTGTCATGATAAAAAGTCAGCATGTAGAAATGATCATATTCTTTTACGTTGTCAAATGTAAAAGCCTGATTGTAATTCTCCTCAGCATATAAATGATTTGGAAAACCAAAATCTATTTTTTTGGGCGTTATATATTTGGTTATGAAACTAGGTGGTAAGTAGCTAACGCGGCCATGCTTAATTAATGAAAAGCGTTCAATGCGTCCAGAATCTGGTACTGCTCTAGTCCTGGAAATTAAGTTATCAAAGCTTAAAATGTTTTGTGGCCCATTGGCCTTAATAGGTAAAAATATAGAGCCAGACTCAATGGAGTCCTTCGATGCTTCAACAGTTTCATTACTTTCTACCTCTACTGCTATTGGGGCATTTGCCGTTTTCTTCGAAGAATATTTGCATGAAGAGAAAAATAACAACAAGAGTGTAAGTTTGAAAATAGCATTCATTTTTGTTCTTTAATTTAGATTGACTTAGTCCAAAGTTTTACGGATTCAATACTTCATATCGTCACATACTAAAACCTCGCTTTACCTAGATTTAAATTTAGTTACTGGTAGGATATTATGTCTATTTGCTAAAATGAATCTAAAAAATGTATGTCTAATAATTTCTTTTTTATGGTAGTTAGTCAATTTTCCCATGACTTTAGAGTTTGAGATTTCAAGTCCAAGGATATTTCCGAGCATAACTGTTCGGAACCCACCACTCCATTTTTTGGTTAGTTGATTATAGCTATGGAAAAAAGAACCTTCTTAAGAAAACTAACACTGGGTATCTCTGCGATGAGCGTTCAAAACATCACTTCCTTTTCAAAAAGTCTAGCTGAACTTTCAGAGACTGATTATACCATGCCTGCATTATTTGTTGGTCATGGCGCACCCATGTATGTGCTTGATGAAAATAAATACTCACTGGCCTGGCGAAAAATAGGAGCTGGTATGCCAAAACCTAAAGCCATCATCAGTATTTCCGCACATTGGCTCACAAGAGGAAAAACACTGGTTACAGCCATGCCAAAACCAAAAACGATTTATGATTTTGGAAACTTTGATGACCGCTTATTTGAGTTGAATTATCCAGCCTCAGGGGCGCCACAGCTCGCAGAAGAAATTACCAAAAACGTCAAGTATAGCCCCATACATCTCGACCATGACTGGGGGTACGATCATGGCACTTGGTGCGTGCTTTATCATATGTTCCCGAAGGCCAATATCCCTGTGATTCAGTTGAGCATTGACTATGCAAGAGATGCAGACTACCACTTCCAACTTGCTAAGGAGTTAGCCTATTTGAGGAAAAGAGGGGTACTCATTATGGGAAGTGGGAACATTGTACATAACCTACGACTCATCAAGTTTCAAGAAGAGCTAATGTTTGATTGGGCACAAGAGTTTGATGATCGAGCGAAATGGCTAGTTGATCAAGGGGATTTTCAAAGTCTCATTAAATATCGTCAGTTAGGACAAGCAGCACACCTTTCTATTCCTACTCCTGACCATTACTTTCCACTCATGTATACTTTGGGGCTAAAGACTAGCAGGGATAAAATTTCGTATCCAACTGAGGGAATAGCCTATGGTTCCACTTCTATGCGATCGGTAATGTTTTCGGAGACTTAACTAAAATATTCTTCCTCTACTATAAAGTGCTAATTTCAGGCACCGCGCTAAAAAATTCAAGTCTGTTTAGGGGAGATCATATTTTATAGTGCCGTTTCTAAGTAAAAATTGAACTATGAATACTTTATTGACCTTAGCCTTGTTGGCAACTACGTCATTAGCTGCGCTTGCAGGGAATTATGAACTTGTTCCCAAAAATCACTCACATAAATGGTTAAACGGCTCAGAATGGGCAATAGATGAACACGACGGCATTCGGCTGAAAGTACTATTTCAGGAATCTAGAGCCGGGAAACTAAAATTTACCGTCAACGTCAGAAATCAAGGACAAAATGATGTTAACATAGATCCTGATTCTATCTATTATGTGGTTACCGAGTTTGGTGAAATAACGGTAAGGACACAGAGCCCAACCATGAATAGAAGCCCTCGAACAAGAGTTTCTGGCCCTAGCGTGAAATCATTGAAAGAAAAATTCATGGCAGAAAATGATACTGTCTTTGTAGAAAAAGCAGATAAACTGCTAAAAAACGCTAAGCTTCTTGTTGGGCTAGGTTTCGTATTTGATTCGGATAATCTTGCCATTAATCGAGGCCACGAGAAGATAGATTATTACAAAGAGAATTTGTTGCTAAAGAATACCATTGAGCCAAAACAAGAATTAGAGAAGCTGTTGATCATCGATGAGATCGAGGAAGCAAATGAACTCAACCTAGTAATATGGCTAAACAACAAGCCTTTTCAAGTCAAATTCAAGAAGCACGCATAGCATAGCATTTGGTAACGGTAAACACCCTTATAACTATTTTGATATAACATAGAAAGTCTATCTAAAGTCAAATTACGTTGAATCCATAATTGGTTATAAGCGAAAAAGGTGGCCCAGGCATCATTAAGCCTCAAAAATTAAATTCAACAAAAACAAAAATATTCACATCGCTAATAGGGGTAAATCGCAGGTTAGGTTTCATAGCCATGAAAAATAAATCATTACTAAAATGCGACAAATTACCAACCTTATTGTCTTACTGTGCTTTTATATTCTCGGCCATGCTCAACAAATGACCCAGGTAATAAGAGGTACAATAACAGATACAGATACTAAAACGCCCTTGTATGGAGTAACTATCCAGCTTCTCGATAGTGAGCAGCAAATTGGGGCCATAACTGACCAGAACGGTAATTTTCGAATCGATCCGGTCCCTGTAGGCAGAGTGAGTTTTAGAGTTTCCTATCTCGGATATGAAGAAAGGGTTTATTCCAATGTGCTGGTAGGTTCGGCAAAAGAAATCGTATTAGCCATCGAGCTCACGGAGTCTGTTGACAAACTTGACGAGATAGTTATCCGTGGCGGAGAAGATAAGTCCGTGGTACAGAATGAAATGGCGATGGTCAGCGCAAGGTCCTTTTCAGTGGACGAAACACAACGTTATGCAGGTGCTATCAATGACCCCGCACGAATGGTCTCCGCGTTTGCCGGGGTGAATACTGATGCACAAGGCAACAATGATATCGTTGTAAGAGGAAACTCGCCGATGGGGGTTCTCTGGAGAATGGAAGGCGTGGAAATACCAAACCCCAACCACTTCGCTAATGATGGTGCTTCTGGTGGACCAATTAGTGCTTTGAGTAGTAACATGTTGGCAAATTCGGACTTCCTAACGGGAGCCTTCTCCCCTGAATATGGCAATGCCCTATCTGGTGTATTTGATATTAGGTTAAAAAAAGGAAATAATGAAAAACGACAATATACCATAGGATTGAGCACACTCGGTGTTGACCTTGCGGCTGAAGGCCCTCTCTCTAAAAAAAATACTGGCTCTTACCTCATAAATTATCGCTATTCGACACTAGACCTACTCGCCAGAACCGGTGTTTTAGACTTTGGAGGGGTACCTCGGTATCAGGACCTTTCGTTCAAAATCTGGACTCCAATAAGCGCATCACACCATTTGACTACTTTTGGATTACTCGGAAGCTACGGTATTCGGTCGAATACCACTGCGCCTGAAGATGATGATCTCATCGTTTCTGAGGAAGAGTTTACAGGAGGACTTGGGACGGTCGGTCTCTCGCATCTCTACTTGGTCAGTCAACGTGCTTATTGGAAAAATACCGTTGCGGTATCTGGAACTAAAATTGGTGGAGGTTGGAGTATTCCTGATGAAACTGAGACCTTTTTCACCGTTTATGATGCCATTTTCCGTAATTCATCATTGACCATGATGTCATCTTTCAACTATAAGGTCAACGCTAAGCATAAATTGGAAGTTGGGGGAATACACAAACTTTTAGGCTATCGGTTAGACGCGGACGAATATAACTTTGAAGATGATGTACTAGAAAAAATACTTGATGACCAAGGAAGCTCCTCCTACAGTCAGCTGTTCAGCACATGGAAGTATCGCATAAGCCGATCATTGGATATGGTTGGTGGTATACATTACTTAAGGTTTAATCTAAATGGGCAACATTCCCTTGAGCCTAGGTTAAGTCTGAAGTTGAAATTAGAAGGAAACAAAAACTTCTCCATAGGATACGGACGCCATAGTAAACTACAAAGTTTGACCATGTATTTGGCCAAAGTAGAAGATGAGAATGGTCAATTGACCAATAACAAAGGTCTTGGACTGGCCAAAGCAGATCATTTCATATTGGGTTATGACCAGATGCTGGGTCAAAATACATACATGAAAGTTGAGGCATATTATCAATCGTTATTTAACATACCTATAGAAGACGTGGCGGGAAGTACTTACTCTATTCTTAACATTTCAGAAGACTTCCCAAGAAGGGTACTGACCAATCAAGGAAAAGGAAGAAACTATGGGTTGGAGTTCACTGTTGAGCGATACTTCAGTCAAGGTTTTTACTATTTAACGACCTTGTCACTTTACAAATCACTTTACACCTCACAAGACGGCGTTGAACGTTCTACCACATTTGACGGCAACTATACATTTAACTTTCTGTCTGGAAAAGAATTTAACGTCGGAGCAAGTACGAAAAATAAAGTGCTTTTCATCAATACCAAGATTGCGCTCGCAGGACCAAGAAAATACACACCCATCGATTTCGAAGCCTCTAATGAGTTAGGGGATATTGTAAGGGATGAAACAATGCCATTTTCCAAAAAAGGAGATGTCATTTTCAAAGCTGATCTAGCTTTCGGTATTCGACGCAATAAGGCGCGCAGCCGTACCGAGTGGAAATTTGATATTCAAAATATCACCAACCACAATGCCTTGGTGGATGAATACTACGAGCCGGTAACCGGTAGTAGAATTAGAGGAGACCAACTACCACTACTACCGACCATCAGTTATAAAATAGAGTTTTAACCCAATATGCTGTTTCAATTCTAAAATATTTCAGAATTAAATAAACATTTAGCCAAATCATTTTTGAATATTTCGAATTAACTTCTAAATTTGCCGTCCTTTTCATACGGTGGATGTAGCTCAGTTGGTTAGAGTAGCGGGTTGTGGTTCCGTTGGTCGTGGGTTCGAATCCCATCTTCCACCCCATAAAAGGCCTTTGGGACTATCCAAAAAGCTTCGAGCTCCATCCCTTCTAGTTTACTAGTAGGGGTGCTTTTTGGATGGTCCCTTTTTTATTGATCCCCATTGGTAGCAGCAACACGCCAAGTGTTGAAACTAGTTGAGCACCTGTCATCGATCGCCAGTTCTTTGCATTCATCAAATCCATTATGAGAAAGTTATATCATTTAAGTACGTGCAGTACGTGTCAGCGTATTATTAAAAACCTGGATATTTCAGGTTCAGGACTAATACTTCAGGACATTAAAACAGAAAAAATCACCACTGAGCAACTTGAGGAGATGTCCCGGCTAGCAGGTGGTTATGAGCCCCTATTTAGCAGAAGGTCTATGAAGTACAAAAGTATGGGACTGAAAGATAAGGTACTGTCAGAAGACGACTATAGAAACCTAATACTCGAAGAGTATACTTTCTTGAAGAGGCCGGTTTTTATAATCGATGGTAAGATTTTTATCGGAAACTCTAAGAAAGTGGTTGAATTGGCTGAAAAAGCTCTTTCATAGTTCACCTGGCTTAAGCAAGGAGACCCGCTATATCCTCCTTGCTTAAGCTCTTTACAAAACTATCCTCTGTTGAAATAAGGTCTTTAGCCAACTTAAGCTTCGACTGTTGAAGCTTTAAGATTTTCTCCTCCACTGTATTCTTACTGATAAAACGATACGTAAATACCGTGTTATCCTGACCAATCCTGTGCGCTCGGTCTACCGCTTGTGCCTCGATCGCTGGGTTCCACCATGGATCCAATAAGAACACATAATCTGCCTTAGTAAGGTTAAGACCTACACCTCCTGCTTTCAGAGAAATCAGAAATAGCGAAATATCATCATTTTCTTGAAAGTACTTGACTTGCTCAATCCTATCTTTAGTAGAGCCGTCCAAGTAGGCGAATTTTATCGCTTGAGACTTTAAAAAGTCAGATACTATTTTTAAATGCTTTACGAACTGACTAAATATCAAAATCTTATGACCCTGATTGATTGAAGACAAGATCATGTGCTGAATATCTTCCATCTTGCCAGAGTCGCCAGCATATTCTGGATCTGACATCTTAGGGTGATTAGCTATTTGCCTCAGTTTATTAAGGCCTTGTAATATTAGAAATTGAGACTTCCCTAAACCTTCTGTTTCGATTTTATCAAGGATATTATTTCGATAAGAAGATTTTACGCGTTCATACTCCTCTTCCTGCATCACAGTCATAGAGCAGTACTTCACATTCTCCACCTTATCAGGAAGTTCCTTGACCACCTGAGATTTATTTCGTCTGAGAATAAACGGTTTGATTAGGGTATGCAGTCTTTCCGTTTTTCGCTTATTACCAAGCTTTTCAATTGGATTTTGAAATTCCTTTTTGAAAAAGGTCTGGTTGCCCAATAAACCAGGATTAACGAAGGACATCTGCGACCATAGATCCAACGTACTGTTCTCAATCGGAGTGCCGGTAAGAATCAATCTATTTTTTGACCTGAGGCGTTGTACAGACTTGGCAATATTCGAACTCGGATTCTTGATGGCTTGAGACTCATCAAGGATGATATAGTTGAAGTAGTAATTTTCTAGTATATCGATATCCAAACGAATAATACCATACGAAGAAATAATCAGATCATACTTCTGAAAATTTTCAATGTTCTTGTCTCGATTTGTCCCGGTGTAGATAAACAGTTTTAGCTCAGGTGTAAACTTACGGGCCTCCATTTCCCAGTTGTAAATAAGGGAAGTCGGCATAATCAATAAGCTCGCACTGTTAAGCTCATCATTTTCTTTGAAAGACTGTAAGAAAGCCAAGGTCTGTACGGTCTTTCCTAGTCCCATGTCATCCGCTAGGCAACCTCCAAACTGAAAGTTGTTTAAAAATCGCATCCAGTTATAACCAGCCTTTTGGTAAGGTCTTAGCGTACCTGAGAAGTTTTCGGGCAGGGAGTAATCGTCTATGCGATCAAACTCACGAAGATTCTTGAGCTTCTTATCCATGGAGACTTTGGCCAAATTATTGGTCTCTAACTCTTGAACTAGGGACAAGTGATATTTCTTTAAGTTTAGGTTTCCTTCGTCATCCTCGCTTGCAAAGGCCAGAAGCTCTGAATATTCCTCAAACCAAGTATCTGGTATCACGGCTATCTCTCCATTTGGAAGTGTAATCTCACTTTTCCGTTTTAGCATGTGCTTACGCAACACTTTAAAAGGAATTTCATATTCACCGAACTTAACCACCGCATTGATGTCAAACCAATCGATATTTTCAGTGACTTTAAGCTCGATACTGGATGGACCTATATAATACCTTTTAGCGGAAGTAGACTTTTGCTCTAGCAAAAACCCTCTTTCTGTGATTTCGTTTTGATGGATAGTGATCCAACCAAAGGCTTCGCTCTTAGGTAAAGTGAGCTTTCCCGACTTAATGGACAGGCCGGATTCCTCTAGAAAATCTAAAGCACCTTTCTCTTGATCAAGGTTTCTTTTGATTTTGAAAAATGTATAATGGTCTTCCTCCTTGGTAAGACTAACCGTTACGGGTATTCGTTTGTCGGCACTAACCTCGTATTGGTCGTAGCGAAATTGTAATTCGAGTAAAATTTTGCCATCTTCCTCAGTAACAACAGCTTCTTGCTTGTTATCAAATAAAGAGAGTGATTGTGCTGAAGAGGCCAGCTCAGAGATGGTTATTACGGGTACTGGGCTCGATTGAACCGTTTTTATATCAAAACCTTTGGCGTATACGTCAAATGAGGCTACTAGCTGCGAAACGAACTTTCTGTAGTAAGTATCCTCCATCTTCTTCGGAATCATGATGAACTTCTTATTCAGAAAAGGCTTCAACTTATTCCCGTCTACATTCTTTTCGAAGCTATAGAGGTTTGACCCTACCACCATCCATGCCGGATCGTTACAGATGATATAGGCATTTTTATACTGGAAGTCTACTTTTTCACCAGCATGCTTTATCGTAGGAAAGTAATGGGTATTATCTTCATTTCTGCGAAAGTGAAAAAGTACCGAGGCTAGCTCTTCTTGAAACTGAAGTTTCTTCCAGGTAGGTTCTCCGTCATTACCCATTTCATAAAGGTCCTTTCCAGTGATCAGTTGTAATATCTTGGACCTACGCCGCTCTAAATAGTCCGCAATTTGTCGTTGCAATAACTGATTGCCAGACTCTTTATCGTATATCTTCAGGAAGAAGTCGTTAACTTTTATTTTTTTCTTATAAAAATGATGGACTACCGACTCCTGCTGCATGGAGTCCATGATTTTAATCAATTCATAATCTCTTTCATCCAAACCGCTAGCAAATTCTGCTGCATTTTTAGAAGAGATATTTTGATGCGTAAGCGTCAACTTACCATTCTCAGCTACCTGAATCACAAACGATTCGAATAAGTATCCTAAGTATTCGTGTTGATATAACGAGTAGATTAACTTAAAAGGACTTGAAGGAGAAACATTCATACCCGAGCATATTCACCAATTGAGCCTCTAAAACTAACGAATATCACGATTACTTTCCTTATGATTTGAGATAGGATTCAGTAAAACAGCGGCACAATAAAAAAATACTAATTATAGTACCCTGGCGTTGATATATTTTGAAGAAAGACGAGCAGGTATAATCGAAGCCAAAAATGTAATCAACACTATTAGGACGCAGACCATGGTAATATCGAATGCCGCGATATCTATTGGATAAGCGTTAATAACGGTTGTGGTCATCCCCATTTTCAAAACCCCATACTGATCCTGTATCCATGAGATGACCAAACCCAACACTAAACCAGTTATAGAACCGAAGAGCCCTATCAGCATTCCAACCTTGAGAAAAATACTGCTTACCATATTCGTTCCTGCACCAAATGAAAACAAGACGGTGATGTCCTTCTTTTTTTCAATCGCCAACATACTTAACGAAAAGAATATATTAAAAGAAGCTACCGCTAGTATTAAACCAAAGGCGAGATAAACGAATAGCTTTTCAATTTTAAGCAGTTTGTAGATTTCCTGATGTTGTTCCTTACTGTCTAAAACAGCAAAATTAGCTCCTAAAATTCCTTGAATCTCCTTTTTGACACGTGCCGACTGGTCAGGTTTGCAACTGATTTCGAGAGAAGACCTGGTATTAGCGACGCCAAAGAGCTCTTCCGCAAAAGCTATCGAAACAAAAATGTACTTCTCATCAAATTGCTTTTCAATAGAAAACACACCCGAGGGCATAATAATTCTTCGGTTAAAAAGCTTCTCGATATTCGTGGCTCCAGGCTTCAAGTCTTTTGGGCTATACAACTGTAAAGCGTAAAAATCATTTTTAAGTGACACGCCAAGCTGGTATTGAATGCCTTGCCCTATAATTGCCAAAGGCTTACCTTCCTTTGATTGTAACTTTCCTACTCCTTCGGCGATAGCTTTTTTCAATCTAGATTGCTCCAAATATCCTTCCGAAACACCTTTTAGCGTCACTACCGTTTGTGCATCTGAATACTTCACAAGAACATTATCCTCTAGTATTTCATGAAAGGATATTATACCAGGAACTGCCGCTATTTCCTTGCGCTGTTCATCGCTGAGCTCAAACGTCTTCCCTCTCTTTATCTCTACTTTTATATCGGGATCGAAGGTATTGTATAACCCTTGGATAACTTCCTCGAGACCATTAAAAATGGATAAAACGACTACCAATGCCGCCGTTCCCACGCAAAGACCAATGATCGAAATCATTGATATGACGTTGATAAAATTTCTCTTTTTCTTAGAGAAAAGGTATCTGGAAGCGATGAATAGGGTTAGGTTCACTCCTTTTCTGAATCTTCTTCTGATGATGGCGGAATATCCAACTCTCCCAAAATCTTGTTTATGCGTTGAGCTTTCTCCTCGGTATCATCCAAAGTAAAGATCAGTTCGGGGATAATGCGCATGTTCTTACCTAATCTTAGGCCGAGTTCTTTTCTTATTTCGCTTTTACGATCCTTAATATCTAAGATCAATTGCTCAGGGTCTTTGACCATAAAAAGACTCAGATATACCTCTGCAAGGCTCAAATCGGGACTTACTTTTATATGTGTCACCGTTACAAAAGAGCCTTTAAATAGTTGCCATTGATCTTTTTGAATCATGGCACCCAATTCCTTCTGCAGCAGTTTCGCAACTTTTTGTTGTCTTTTGCTCGTCATAAGCGCAAATATCCTTATATCTTGAGTTTGTTAAAAGTAATGCGAATCTTTTAGTGCTGAATAGTTTTTCAAGAAATTGAAATTAGCAATGAATATTATTCGCAATAGCCTAATTTCGTGCTACCAAGATCCATAATTAACACTTATTTTGATTAGTTTCTTCAGGATAAATGATCCTTATCGGATCGTTTACATCTTTCTTTTATTGGTCGTTGTACGTATACCCGTTATTTTACTAGACCTTCCTTTTTCTGTTTGGTTTAATAAGTGGTTGACCATTGGCGAACTGCTCGCACAAGGTAAGCAGCTATACGTCACGCTATTTGATAACTCTAGCCCAATAGCAGCACTTTATTTTCAATCCGTTCACTTCTTGTTTGGAACATCCGAGTGGCCTCATTACATCATTTCCATTTTGGTGTGCACACATCAAGCATGGCTATTTAATCACATTCTCAACTCTAACAAGGCATTAAAGGAAAACAGCTTTATTCCTGCCTATGCCTATATTATACTGATCAACAGTAGCTTTGATTTCTTCATTGTTACCCCAGCTCTACTTGCCAATACCTTTATCCTACTTACCCTTTCAAACATATTGAAGCGACTGGACAAAAAGGTTACGGACGAGATGTTCTTTAATAGTGGCATATTCATGGCAATTGCTACTTTAATTTATTTTCCCTCGATCATCTTCTTATTTACCTTCTTGATTATATTGATTTTGCATACAAGCGCTATTCCTAGAAGGATACTTTTAATGTTATTTGGCTATTTATTCATCATCCTACTTTCAGCACTTTACTTTGCTGTATTTGGTGACTTAAGCAATTATGGAGACCAATATTTTTACGCGTCTTTCTCTAAAGTAATTAACTATGTAGGTTATCGACCTCTGCTTGGTCTAAGTGCGGTACTTCTTGTCATTACGCTCTATGCAGCGCTTAGAACCAACATAAGGGCAAACTTTAGCAACTTTCAAGGACGAATTCAGCAGGTATTCATCTATCTATTCATTACCGGTTTTTTGGCTTGCTTAGGATCTAGAGAGACCTATTGGGCAACCATTATTTTCTTGTTTGCACCTCTATCTTTTTTTGTAGCACATTATTTTGTGGTATTAAGAAAGCGATTTTGGCTTATCGTAAATCACTGGGGGTACATTGCCATTTGTATAGGTATCTACCTATTTACCTCGGACACCTTCAAGATCTCTGATTCTCTTCACACACATGACATATTCATCTCGAGGTCCACAGAACGAAAAACCGCTATGATTATGGCAGATAGTATGAGTGCTTATTCAAACTACCAGCCTACGACCGCTTTTGTGAATTGGCCCCTATCAAAGAGTTTCTTTGATCAAGACATAAGTCAACAAGAAGTAATCTTCATTCATAAGGAGTTAGCTGAAAACAAGCCCAACACGATATTAGATCCGTCGGGGTTGTTTCCAAGTATCTTAGAGTTTATACCCGAGTTACAACAACAATATAAAATGACGGAAAAAGGAGTATATACCCTATCCGGAAAAGTGATGCATTAGCAAGGGATTTTACCAACACGTCTGGCGTGTCTACCACCTTCAAATTCTGTTTGTAAGAATGCTAAGATCATCTCTTGTGCCTCTGCAAGACTGACAAATCTAGCTGGAATGGATATGACATTTGCATCATTATGGCCTCTAGCCAGTTTGGCTATTTCTAGGTTCCAGCATAAAGCAGATCTTATCTGCTGATGCTTATTCGCTGTGATGGAGACACCATTGCCACTACCACAGATCAGCACGCCGAAGTCATGATCTCCATTTTCGATAGCAGCGCTTAGTGGATGCACAAAATCGGCATAATCACAAGAAGCGTCGGATTCTGGACCGTAGTCTTTGACCTCGTAACCATATTTTTCCAACACGGGGACTAGTTTTTCTTTATACGCATAGCCAGCATGATCTCCTCCGATTGCTACTCTGATCTTTGACATTACTTTAATAATTTTTGATTTCGCTTATAAACAAAATTCGATATCGATATACTTACTTGATAGAGTCCCACCAAAGGCACCGCAATTAGTATTTGGCTAATAGGGTCTGGTGGAGTTATCATGGCACCTAACACCAAAATAACGACAATAGCGTGCTTACGATAGTGCTTCATCAGCTTTGGGTATATTAACCCTGCTTTTGTTAAAAAAAATACCACTATAGGTAGCTGAAAAAGGATACCTGAAGCCAACACCAAGATAGTAACCGTGCTCACATAAGAGATGATATCGAATTCATTGAGAATAGAGGGGTCTATCTGATAGTTTCCTAGGAAGTTTACCGAGATAGGCGCAAGCAGAAAATAACCGAAAGAAACACCTATCAGAAACAAAAAAGAAACCCAGAAAGTAGCTCCTCTGGCTGATCGTTGTTCCTTAGGGTAGAGCCCTGGCTTAATAAACCTCCAGACCTCCCAGAATACGTAAGGAAAAGCACACACCAAACCAATAACGAACGACGAAGTAATATGCATGGTAAACTGTCCTGTCATCTGTCGACTTTGAATGATGAAGGGTAGTTTTTCCATACAAAAAGCTTCTGAGGAGAATAATCTCCCAATGTCACATAGAAATTTATAAGTAAGAAAGTCAGTTCTAGATGGTCCTAGTATTATTTGACCAAAGAAGAAATCTTTCATCACAAAAGCTGTAACCATAAACACGGCTATGGCCATCAGCGCGCGAATGAGATGCCATCTTAGCTCTTCCAAATGGTCGAGGAAGCTCATTTCAGCTTCCCCTCCCGCTAATTCTTCTAGTTGATCATCCGATATTTGATCTAGCGCCATATACGCTGGATTACTTAAGCGTACAGTGGAAATTTCTTCATCAACGCATTGACATCTTCACGAACCGAAGCAATAACAGCTTCGTCTTCATGGTTCATCAATACTTTGTCAATCATGTCCACAACACCAGACATATCAGCTTCCTTCATGCCTCGTGTAGTGATCGCAGCCGTACCCAGTCGCATACCTGAGGTTACAAACGGTGACTTATCATCAAATGGAACCATGTTCTTGTTGATGGTAATATCAGCTTTAATTAACGTATTTTCAGCGATTTTTCCAGTCAGGTCTTTCGAGCGAAGGTCGATCAGCATAGAGTGATTCTCAGTGCCACCGGAGATAATTTGGTAGCCTTTATTGACGAAAGCCTGTGCCATTTCGGCAGCATTCTTTTTGACCTGCACAACATAATTTAAATAATCGTCACTAAGTGCCTCTCCAAAAGCGATAGCTTTAGCAGCAATAATATGCTCTAATGGACCACCTTGAGTTCCTGGAAATACTCCAGAATCCAATAGCTGTGATATCTTTCTAGTCTCTCCTTTCGGAGTTTTCAATCCCCAAGGATTGTCAAAATTATCGCGAACCAAAATCAATCCACCTCTTGGCCCTCTCAGCGTTTTGTGAGTTGTGGTGGTTACAATATGGCAGTACTCCAACGGATCTTTGAGCAATCCTCTAGCAATTAGGCCCGCTGGGTGGGAGATATCGGCCAGCAAAATTGCTCCTACTTCGTCCGCTATAGCTCTGAATCTTTCATAATCCCAGTCTCTGCTGTAGGCAGAAGCGCCACATATGATCATTTGAGGTTTCTCTTTACGCGCAACTTCTTCCATTTGCTCGTAATTGATGAGTCCTGTTTCTTTTTCCACGCCATAGAAGAAAGGCTGGTATATCTTACCTGATGCATTTACCGGCGAGCCGTGGGACAAGTGACCACCATGTGATAAATCAAATCCCAATATCTTATCACCAGCTTTCAAACATGCCAACATTACTGCCGCATTCGCTTGAGCACCAGAGTGAGGTTGGACGTTTGCCCATGTCGCACCAAATAGCTCTTTAGCGCGTTCGATAGCGATGGTTTCTATCTCATCCACTACTTCACATCCGCCATAATATCTTTTTCCAGGGAGTCCTTCAGCATATTTATTCGTCAATGCCGTACCAGCAGCTTCCATTACCTGCTTGGAAACAAAGTTTTCCGAAGCAATTAACTCAATTCCGTTTTCTTGTCGAGCTTGCTCCTTGGCAATTAGCTCAAATACCTTACTGTCCCTCTCCATTGAATTAAAATAATTAGGCCGCAAAGTTAGACTACGCCATGATGATTCGCAATCCTTGTTAAGACTAACCATCATTATTCAAATTTGATGGCTTAAATTATTTAAGACATTGATAACCAAATAACTTCCAAATAAACGACTTGTAATCCGAAAACGGTAGAATTAAAAATGATTAAATTATTAGTATTTCCACACTTAAGGATACCGATCGTTACTCTACATCTAGAGTTTATGAATAGTGTCCAAAAAGGCATATACTGGTGTGATTCAATATTTCGATGTTACTTTGTTGTCAAACCTAATTGGAATGGAATTAGAAGCGCTGCGCAAAGAAATAGATTCACTAGACAAAATTATTCTTGAAACCCTTAATAAGCGGATGGAAGTCGTACACCAAGTAGGACTTCTCAAAAAGAATACAGGCCAGACCATTTACCGACCGGAACGTGAAAAAGAGATCATCGACCGGATGAAATCCATCAACGCAGGTAGGCTTACAGATACCGCTATAGAAGCCATATTTCTGGAGATTTTCGCTACCTCAAGAAACTTAGAACTGCCTGAGAAAGTTGCGTTTCTTGGACCTGAGGGTAGTTTCACTCATCAAGCTGCGGAAAGTAGATATGGGGCGTTAAGCGCGTATAAACCGCTTTCGTCTATAGAAGCAGTGTTTGAGGAAGTGAATAGGGACTGGGCACGCTTTGGAGTAATACCCATCGAAAACAATCAAGAAGGTGTCGTGGTAGAGACCATGGATCTTCTGGGTAAGCATAAGCTTAATATCGTTGCCGAAGTACCACTATCCATACATTTCTGTCTAGCGTCAAAAAGCCTTGACACGCGAAATATTAAGCGCATTTACTCAAAAGACATGGGCTTGAGGCAGTGCAAGAACTATATAGCCAAGCACTTTCCAGCGGGTATAGAGCAGATACCCGTCGAGAGTACTTCTAAAGCGGCTCTTTTAGCACTTGAAGATGACGCCTCTGCCGCGATTTGTGCTGAGTTTGCTGCAAAGCAATATGCATTACCCGTGTTAGACTTGAGTATAGAAGACGCTGCACAAAATCATCAAACTAGATTTGTCATTATTGCTAAAGATTACCATAACAAGCCAAGTGGCAATGACAAAACCTCATTAGTAGTTAAAATACCAGATTCGGAGTCACCTGGAGCACTAGTTCGTTTTCTTCAGAACTTCGAATTGGAAAATATTAACTTAACAAAAATAGAAAGTAGACCGGCAAAAGAAGGCGATTTATTTAGCTACTTGTTCTTTATTGACTTTGATGGTCACTTTGAAGATGACGCCTTTCAACGGATTTACAATAAGTATAACGAAAATATCAGATGCCTAGGCAGTTATGTGAAACTGATTTAAAAAAATAAAACCCGATCGAATATGATCGGGTTTTTAAAAATATTAAACAACCAGCCATGAGAATACACTCAAATATAGGATTATTTGAGTGTAAATGAAATAGGTAAAACCATACGAACACGTACCCTCTTACCCTTCTGACGACCTGGATTCCACTTCCATCCTTTCTTCAAAACACGAAGTGCTTCCTCATCGCAACCGTATCCAATACCTTTAATAATCTGAATATCAGACATTTCTCCTTCTTCATTGACAATAAATCGGGCAAACACTTTTCCTCCAACTCCAGCTCTTTGTGCCATTCTTGGATATTTAATATTTTTTCCAATTTTTTTGTAAAAACCGTCTAACCCACCTTTAGGCTCTGGCATTTCATCGGCATAGTCCACAAAGTCCTCTGCTTCTTCTACAGCTTCAGGTTCTTCTTCATATATCACTGGTTCTGGAAAATCGTCTAGTGGATCGGGAAATTCAATAACGATATCCTTTAAAGGCTCTTCTTTTGCATCATCGATTGAATGAATAATTGGTGCCTGTATCACCGGCGGTGGTGGCGGTGGCGGCGTAATAACTGTAGGGGGAATCATCAATATGTCCTCTTGATCAAAGCTATTATTCAAAACAATCGGTTTACTTACTACTGTCTTCCATTCGAAGGCTGTAGTCACCAAGACCAAAGTAATCGCGAAACCAATATTCAAAAACATTGGTCGATAGCGATTTACGTCTGCTTTCGCATTCTTTTTTACTTCCATTGTTATATTTTTTGTTAAAAGAAAAATACCCACGGCAGGGTGGTTAATGATTTTGGGTGCGTCTCGAGCGATTAAGCACAGATACAACCAGTTTCTAAATAGTTCAAATCAGGTCAAAGGTTAATATTCACCGAAATATTCGGCATAACGGTTCCTTCAGCTCCAACAAAGAGCTTCTATATTTTACATACTTATCTTGTTAGGAGATTTTATAAATTCCTTAATTCAAGCCAATAGACTTTATTCGATATCCTATTTGGTTTCTAAAACTTACCTATCACCGACAGTAACAAGACACTAACTCCCAGTCCAAGTGCCAGTAGAAATATCAATAGTCTCCAGGTTCCTTTTCCCCTATCTGTCTCATATCTTGAACGTAATTGGTCAAAATCCTTATGACTAGAAATTCTTGACCGGCTTAGTCGATGTCGACGTACCTTAAAATTATATCTGCTCATAAGTCATCAATTCTCGCGTTCTTGAACATTTTCCTTAGCTTATCAATTGCTCGATATGCTTTCATCTTGACGGCACTCTCCTTTCGCTCAAGTACAAACGCGATTTCTTTAAAATCCTTGTTTTCAAAAAAACGTAGTTCCAATATGGCTATTTCCTCATCCGACAGTTGATCTAAAAATTTCTTTAATTGGGATAAGACAGCTGTCTTATCTTCGTGTTCATCGGTATTTAAAAACTCAATCACCGAATCCTCTTCCAAGTACATGGTTTGATTACGTTTTACCTGCCTGTAAAACTGATTGACCTCATTGTTGGCAATTCTATAGAGCCAAGCTCCAAAAGAAACTCCTCTATATTCATAACTATCAAGCGAATTCATCGCTTTCAAAAAAGTCTGTGAAGTAATGTCTGCGGCTCTATACTCACTAGCTAACTTACGGTAAATAAAAGAGAATATACGCTCGTAGTATTGATCGTAAAGTATCTTAAAGTAAGCAATATCGCATTTCGCTGCTTCTATAATAGCTTCCTCATCGTCCAAAGAATCCAAATGCATAATCTGATTTCGGGTTTTGACCTGAAAGTCTGTGAACAGCACGAACCGCGATAATCGTGTATTTACCTACCTTCAAGTTAGAATTTATCTACTTAGTCCAAATGCAAGCCTCGTAGTAAAGGCACTGCTGTTTAAACGTTCAAACCGTAAAAATCAGATCAATAAGCATTTTTTTAATATTCGACATTCTTTGGTTCTATAATGATGTCACACGCAAAAAGTCACAAAAAAGATTTAACAAAATTTTACTTTTTTTGAGGAACTAAATTAAATAACTGACATTCAGAATATTATATTTTATTTTACCTGTACATAAGCCCGCCACTTTTCGAGTACCGCCGTGAAATCTTCTGGTAGTTCGGAATCAAAATACATTTTTTTCTGAGTGACAGGATGAATGAACCCTAAGGTCTTAGCGTGTAATGCCTGTCGCGGGATCAGCTTAAAACAGTTGTCCACAAACTGTTTGTACTTCGTAAAAGTGGTTCCTTTCAATATTTTATCTCCACCATAGGTTGAGTCGTTGAAGATAGAGTGACCAATGGATTTCATGTGTGCACGAATCTGATGCGTACGACCAGTTTCCAAATTACATTTTACCAATGAGACATAGCGCAGCGACTCCAAGACTTCATAATGCGTAATTGCATTTTTGCCAAAATCACCTTCTGGAAAAGTCGTCATCACCCGTCGGTCCTTCAAACTACGTCCAATGTTCACATCGACAGTGCCCTTCGCAGCAGATGGAACATCCCAGACAAGCGCATGGTAGGTCCTTTCTATAGAATGGTCAAAAAACTGTTTAGCCAAACCAGTCATGGCTTTTTCTGTCTTGGCAATTACTAATAATCCAGAAGTATCTTTATCTATTCTATGTACTAAACCCGGCCGTCCTTCATTATTCGGCATCTCTGGTAGGTTCTGAAAATGCCATGTAAGCCCATTTACCAATGTACCACTCCAGTTTTGGTAAGCAGGGTGAACTACCATGCCTGCTGGTTTATTGACAATTAAAATATGATCATCCTCGAATGAAATATTCAAATCCATCTCTTCTGGCACTACATCGGTATCTTTAGGTGGCTCAGGCAGTACAACAGTAACCACGTCATCCGGGTGAATACGATGGTTTGGCTTCACCAACTGATCGTTCACTTTAACGAAACCTTGCTTAATGGCTGCTTGCAGTTTACTTCTGGATACATTTGGCAATCTATCCATCAAAAACTTATCTACCCGCAAAAGTGCCTGTTTTGGATCCGCGGTTATTCGATAGTGCTCAAACAATTCCTCTTCGCTCGTCTCGTCTATCTCTGATGGATTATATTGATTTTCTGACATGCCAATTACCTTTAAGCCTACAAAACTAAAGATGAGAATACAGTTAGATACATCCGCATCGAAAATAGATCAAATTAACGCTCCTATTTTAGCAGAAAAGGGCATTAGCTTATCGATAAAACGTGATGATCTGATACACCCCGATATATCCGGCAACAAGTGGCGCAAACTAAAATATAATCTTCTCGAAGCTGAAAAAAAAGGCTTGGACACTTTGTTGACATTTGGAGGAGTGCATTCAAATCATATTCTAGCCGTTGCTGCGGCGGGGCATAAATTTGGATTTCAAACAATAGGTGTGATTCGAGGAGAAGAATTGCACACGCCGACCTTATTAAAGGCAAAGGCTCTAGGCATGAAACACATTTTTGTTTCTCGCTCTGAATACCAAAAAAAACAAATTCCTCTTGCTGATGGCGATATAAAAAATTGCTTCATCATTCCAGAGGGAGGCAGTAACCAGCTTGCCGTCAAAGGTGTAGGTGAACTCAACAGCGAGCTAGATCAAAAGTTCGACTACATCGCATGTGCGGTTGGAACAGGTGGTACATTCGCTGGTCTAGCTTCTTCCAATCAGACACCTATAATTGGTATCTCTGTCCTAAAAGGACTACTTTCTATCGATAAAGAGGTAGAAAAATTGATTGGTTCATCAATAAATTGGGGATATCATCGTATCATACATGACTATCATTTTGGAGGATATATTAAATTTAATCTTGAATTAATAA
>CAYMST010000003.1:0-55028 GCA_964393115.1 uncultured Roseivirgaceae bacterium
TTTCGCTTCAACTTCAGGCGCAGGCTGAACCGGCTTCTGAACCTCCTCTTTTTTATGTTCGACAGGAGGAGCTGGGATTTCCTTTTTCTATTCAACCTTTGGTACTTCAACAACTGGCCTTGGCGCCTCAGGTTCCTTTTTAGGCTCTTCCTTCGGTGTCGCCTCGACTTTAGGTGCTGTTGTTTTTGGCTCCTCTTTTACTGGTTCCTCTGCTGCCGGTGATGCTTTCGGAGCAGGCTTGCCAGAATTATCGAGATCAATTTTACCAACAACCTTAAAGCCCTGGAGCTTCGGAGACTCTGTTTTGAACACCTCTTTTGGTTCTTTGCTCTCCGAAGTGGTAGTTTGATTGAAATTTTTTATTAAAATACTTTCTTCTTCTTGAGAAGAAGGCTTTGGAGCAACTTCCTCTTTAGCCGTTGGCTCTGGCTTTTTAGTACCAATGGTCAACTCAGAGGCTTCTTGCTTGTCTGACGCGGAGTCAGCAAACTCTCTGGAAAGCATTCCAAATTGCTCAGGGGTAATTTTACTATTCGGGCTACTGTCAACCTGAAAGCCCTTATCTGTAAGAAAGTCAACAATGGTATGACTCCCCACATTCAGTTTTCGGGCGGCTTGACTTAGCCTCATCATTTTTGCATCACTCATATATACCGTCTACCCTATTTTTCCTATTCGAATTCTTGTTGTAATATTTTCTGTACGTCCCTAATTGTCTCCTCTTCTAGCTCGGACCTTCTCAAGAGATCCTCCTGAGACAAGGCAAGTACACTTTTAGCCGTATCTAAACCGATTCTTTTCAGTTCGTCAATGATCCAGTCTTCTATTTCATCTGCAAACTCATCAAGATCGACATCTTCTTCCTCGTGCGCATCAAGCTCACGATAGACATCTATCTCCATATCGACCAATCTACTAGCTAATTTGATGTTTTGTCCACCCTTACCAATTGCCAGAGAAACCTGGTCTGGCTTTAGGTTAACTGATACACGACCTTCTTCCCTATTTGCTTTCACACTTAAGATCTTAGCTGGGCTAAGAGCTCTGGTTATATATAGGTCTAGGTTTTCCGTGTAGTTGATCACATCGATATTTTCATTTTGAAGCTCTCGTACGATACTATGGATACGAGATCCTTTCATACCTACACATGCTCCTACTGGATCGATTCTGTCATCGTAGGATTCAACGGCAACTTTCGCTCGCTCGCCGGGCTCACGAACTACCTTCTTAATGGTAATTAGACCATCGAATACTTCAGGCACTTCATTTTCGAAGAGTCTTTCCAAAAATACTGGCGAAGTTCTAGAAAGGATTATCCTAGGATTGCCATTGACAAGGTCAACTCTATGAACGACCGCTTTGACATTTTCTCCCTTTCGATATCTATCCTTACTGATCTGTTCTCCTTTCGGAATCGAAAGTTCATTACCTTCAGCATCTACCAAGAGTACTTCTCTACTTAGTATTTGGTAGACTTCTCCAGCAATTAGCTCCCCTACTAAATCATTATATTTATTGACCAGAATGTCTTTCTCCAGATCTTTAATTCTCTGCAGAAGCGTTTGACGCGCCATCATCACCGCTCTTCTTCCGAAGTCGATAAGTTTCACTTCTTCAGCTACCTCTTCACCTATTTCAAAATCAGGTTCTATTTTGCGAGCCTCCGAAAGGCTAATCTTATCGTGATCCCAAATATCTTCTGAGTTATCGTCTACTATTTCACGGAACCTCCATATTTCAAGGTCACCTTTGTCGGCATTGATAATAATATCGAAATTATGATCAGTTTGATACTTACGTTTGATCATAGATCGAAATACGTCCTCAAGAATTCGAATCATTGTAGGACGATCTACACTTTTGTTTTTTGCAAACTCAGCAAACGAGTCTATTAATATCGAACTCTCCATGTTACTTAAATGATACTAATACTTTTGTTTGTTTCACATCAGAATATTTGAGTCTCATTTTTTCTCTTTTCGATTTTCCTTGTTCCACGTTTATTTCAAATGCTTCGGCATCTGCTTCTAGAAGCTCCCCCTCGATCTTTTTAGAATCTGGTAGGAGGACACCAAGCCTTCTTCCAATATTTTTCTTGTACTGTCTTAGCAGTTGTAAAGGTCGATCAATTCCTGCTGAACTAACTTCTAGGCTGAACGCGCTCTTTACCAAATCATTTTCATCGATATAGGTGTTTAACGACCGGCTAATGTCCGCACACCTATCGATATCTACGCCGCTATCTCCATCTAGTAAGACTTGCAACCGTGACTTATCACCGAGTGCCTTAAAGCTCAGATCAACCAAGAATAAGTCTGGTTGGCCATTTAACAATTCTGTTAATTTCTCTTCTATTTGGGATATGTCCATTATAACAAAAAGAGGGGACTTTTTGGTCCCCTCATCTTTCTAGGATGCAAAATTAACTTTTTTATTGATTTATTACAAGCTGCAATTATTACAAGCCCTTTCATTCTGTATATTTTTGTTCCATGATTCAACCATTGAGAGTAAATAACTCACTTTCTGGAAAAAAAGAAGTATTCGTTCCTTTATCAAAAACGCATGTGGGTATGTACGTCTGCGGCCCCACAGTCTATAATAAGGTACACCTAGGTAACGTACGTACCTTTACAAGTTTTGATATTATCTACAGGTATCTATGTTTCCTGGGTTACAAGGTAAGGTATGTTAGAAATATTACGGATGTTGGACATTTACTAAACGATTCTGATTCTGGAGAAGATAAAATAGGAAAGCGAGCTCGACTTGAAAATCTCGAGCCAATGGAAGTAGTTCAAAAATACACGAATGATTTTCATCGTGTAATGGATCAGTTCAACAACATTCCTCCTTCTATAGAACCGTCTGCAACTGGCCACATCGTAGAGCAGATAGAAGTTATTAAACAAATCATTGATAATGGGTTCGCCTATGAATCTAATGGATCGGTTTATTTCAATGTGCGGAAATACAACGATCATAAAGGCAACTACGGCACATTATCCAAAAGAAATATTGATGAGTTAATTTCAAATACGCGGGACTTAGATGGCCAAGATGAGAAAGAAGATAGCCTTGACTTTGCCTTATGGAAAAAAGCTGAAGATAATCATATTATGCGCTGGCCGTCACCGTGGGGATTGGGGTTTCCTGGTTGGCATCTTGAATGTACGGTTATGAGTACGAAGTATTTAGGGCAGCGATTTGACATTCACGGAGGTGGCATGGACTTGAAATTCCCTCATCATGAATGTGAAATTGCCCAATCTGGCGGTGCCTACGACTGCGAACCGGCTAATTATTGGCTACATGCAAATATGCTAACGGTCAATGGTAAGAAAATGAGTAAATCCCTTGGTAATAGTTTACTTCCTGAAGAACTCATTTCTGGAGAAAACGATATCTTAGACCGAGGTTTCTCACCAATGACCATACGTTTTTTCATGCTCCAAACACACTATACGAGTACGTTGGACATATCAAATGATGCTTTAATTGCTGCGCAAAAAGGATATCGTAGACTACTAAATGGATTGAAAGTGGCAGAAAGCTTAACGTATGCGCAAAGCGAAGCCGAGACCCTAAACGAAAAGCTTGAAAGTCAGATAAATGGCTTATGTGACAACTGTCACCGCGCTATGAATGACGATTTTAACACCGCTTCAACCATTAGTCATTTGTTTAATATAGTGAAAAAAATAAATGGTTTCGGTTTTGGTCAACAGTCTTTAGGGAGTATATCCAACACCACTTTTGAAAGAATGATTGACACTTTATTTAAGTTTACAAGGGATATACTTGGGCTCAAGCAGGAAGAAATTATTGATTCAGAACCATTAATTGGAGGCCTATTACGAGAATATACTAGTGCCAAGGAGCAAAAAGATTATGGCAAAGTGGATACCATTCGTGAAGATTTTAAGTCCAGTGGAATCGTAGTTAAAGACTCTAAGAATAAAATTGATTGGGCATTTGATGAATAATAAGCAAAAATCAAGTGTTTTTTACAGAGATAGTTTCTAAATTTGCGCCCTTAAATTTTGATATTAGATATGATTATTGTTAACGTAAAAGAAAACGAGTCAATCGAAAGAGCTCTTAAGAGATTTAAAAAGAAGTTTGAAAAAACTGGTGTTATCAAGGAATTAAGAGGTCGTCAGCACTTCGTAAAGCCTTCGATCAAAAAAAGACAGCAGGTGATCAAAGCAGCATACAGAGAAAAAATGTACGCTAGAGACAACTATTAATCTCTTTTTTGCTAATAAATTAGTAAGTTTAGTATTCCGATGTGCGAATACTAAATGATTGAATCATTTCTGAATTATATCAAGTTTGAAAAACGCTATTCTGATCTGACGGTTGAGGCCTACAGATCAGATATCAGCGATTTTTCAGTGTTTTTGAAGGAAGAATTCCAAACGGAAGACATCCTTCAAATGAAGACTTATGAGATTCGATCATGGTTCGTGCGCCTCAACGAATCTGGACTTTCGGAAAGATCCATCAATAGAAAGCTCGCCTCACTACGATCATTTTGTAAATTTTTAATGCAAAGAGGACTAATAGAAGAAAACCCCATTAGTGCTATCAAGTCATTAAAAACTCAGAAAACCTTACCTAACTTTATACCAGAGGAAAATATTGTCGGTGTGATAAAAAGTCTGCCGACACCACAGGTCTCTGACTTTTCTTCCCATAGAAATCATGTCATGCTCGAGTTATTGTATGTGACTGGCATGCGACGTGCGGAGCTAATTGGCCTAAAAGAATCTGATTTCCGACCTAAAGAGTCAATAATCAAGGTTTTAGGAAAAAGAAATAAGGAAAGGCTAATCCCACTACCCAAGAATTTCGTTAAAATTATATCAGAGTATTTATCAGAAAAACGAAAGCATTTTGATTTCGTACAAGACGACTACTTGATAGTAACGGATAAAGGACAAAAGCTATATCCTATGTTTGTTCATAGAACTATTAACCAATTATTGGATGAATTAAATATCAACAAGAAAAGCCCGCACGTATTGCGGCATACAGCTGCAACACATCTTCTAAACAATGGCGCAGAAATAAATGCGGTAAAAGACCTATTGGGGCATGCCAGCCTGGCTGCTACTCAAGTCTATACGCACAACACGCTTGACAAACTTAAGGCTGCGTTTGATCAAGCTCATCCCAAAGCCTAGATGTTTAATTTTTAAAATTTTTGAACCATGAAATTAAAAATGCACGCGGTACACTTCACCGCAGACTCCGATCTTTTAGACTTCATTCAAAAGAAAACCAATAAACTAGAAACCTTTTTTGACAGAATAGTAGACGGAGAGGTTTTTCTCAGGCTTGACAAAAACGAAACGAAAGAAAATAAAATTGTAGAAATTAAACTGAACCTACCTGGAGATCAATTATTCGCCAAGGAGAAGGGTAAGTCCTTTGAAGCAGCTGCAGATGCTACGGTAGAAGCACTCAGAAGACAGCTTATTAAATTCAAAGGAAAAAAGGTTCTGGTGAACTAAATAACTTAGAATGACATGGGCGGTTTGGGAAACCGCCCTTGCTTAATTTAGCAATGTGGTATAGACTACAGAATCCAAAATAATGTTTTTAGCAGCTATAAGTTGATCATCTTGCGCAACTTCATGCTCCCACACTCCATCGGAAAGATAATATTGCGCAACAATTTCTTTCTCTAATAAAAATTTAATTTCATCAGTACTTACTTTATCCAGTTGTTGATTTTTTTGTTCTGCCAGCTTTTTGATCACATCTAACTTGTCATTTTCGCCTTCAGAAAGATCTAGCTTTGACAACTCATCAAATAAGGAATCTAGCTTAGTCTTATATGTAGCGTTTTCCGTTAACCATTCTTTGAAGCCCTGCCACTCTTCTTCATTTAACTCAAAATTTGAAGCTTCGGCGATAGATTTATGTTCAAAATGATACTTTGTAGCATAATCGAGCATTAATCCACTTGTAATAAGATAGTTGGCATAATCTGAATATTGCCGAGGTACTACACTTGTATCCGGCTCTATTCCACCGTTGTTATATACTTTCCTGCCATTTGCTGTATAAAACGTTCCGGCTGTATCCTGTTCGTCTAGTTTCGAATAAACAATCTTTTGGATACATCGGCCACTAGGGATATAATACCTCGAGCTCGTAACCCTGACTTGCGAATTGTAGACAATGTTTCTAGAAATCTGCACCAGACCTTTTCCAAAACTCTTATTGCCGACAATGACTCCTCGATCATAATCTTGCACGACACCAGCAACTATCTCAGAGGCCGAGGCACTATTTTCATTTACTAGCACTACGATTGGAATATCAGTATCCAATGGATCTCCCATGGTATGATATGGCCTTGTAAGGTTCTTGAGTCTTCCTTTTGTTTCAACTACCAATTTACCTTTTGGTAAAAACACGTTACAAACGCGCACAGCCTCGTCAAGAAGTCCCCCTGGATTTCCTCGAAAGTCCAAGATAATGCTCTCAGCACCGTCATCAATAAGCTGCTCCACAGTCTCCTGAACCTCAGCACCGAGGTTTTTGGTGAAACTTCTTATCTTTAAATACCCTATATTGTCTTCAAAAAGTTTTTTATTAGGAATACTCTTAATGGTAATCTTTTTCCGTGTTACCTCTAGCTCAAAATCTTTATTTTCAAAAGGCCTGAATACTTTCAAGCTAATCGCCGTGCCGACCTGGCCCCTAATAAGTTTTGAGATTTCTGATTCTGTTTTTTCTGCTAATACTACACCATTTACCGCCACTATTTCGTCACCGATCTGAAGCCCGGCTTTGTCTGCGGGATAGTCAGGATAGATCATAAATACACGGTGTTTTCCACCGACAGTTCGGGTTATGGCTCCAATGCCCGCATATTGGCCAGTGGAGGAGGTTCGATAATCTTCAATTTCCTCCTCGGCAATATAGACGGTGTAAGGATCCAAAGACTTGAGCATGGCCTTTACACCTGTCTTTAACAGCTGTAAAGGTGAAATATCTTCTACGTAGTGTGTATTGATTTCTTTAAGGACCGAGGAGAAGAGTTCCATGTTTTTGGTCAACTCAAAATCACGATCCGTAGTAAAGGCGAAAACAGAAAATATGCTGACTACTCCAGCAAGTATTATTTTTTTCCCTGATTTAATCATACACTTTAAAGTAATAAGAGATTCATGAAGTTACGAATCCACACGTCATTTGATTGCAAATTTTAGAAAATATTATTGGCTAAGACAATTTGTGTAAAAATTAGTATTTCTTTGACCAAGCAATCGGTCATTTTTTTGCAAAAACTAACCTTGCCAGTCTAAATTTAACGCAGAATCTAATGTAATATGACAACACGCACCGTTCCTGTCCTCGTTCAAAACGACCCATGGTTAGAACCTTACACTGACGAAATCGCAAATCGTATCGAAAGGTACAAAAATCGACTAAGCCAAATTGAAAGTGATTTCGGTAGTTTAGAAAAATTTGCGGAAGGCCATTTTTACTTTGGTCTCAACTACGATGCTAAGAAAAAAGGATGGTGGTATCGCGAATGGGCTCCACAGGCTAAAGGATTGTTTTTGACGGGCGAGTTTAACAACTGGGATCGGTCGGCTTTAGCATTGGAAAAAAACGAATTCGGCATTTGGGAAATTTTCATTGCGGACTCCAGCGATATCGACTTCAAGCATGGTACGCAGTTTAAAGTACACGTACAAGGCAATGACGGAGGAATGGACCGAATTCCGGCATATACGAAATACACCACACAAAACCCTGAAAACCACGAATTCAAAGCAGAAGTCTATAAGCCATCTAAAAAGTTTAAATGGACAGACGATCAGTTCAGCCCTGAGTCCTCTTACCAGAACCCATTGATTTATGAGTGTCATGTAGGCATGGGTTTAGAAAAAGAAGGGGTAGGTTCTTACAAGGAGTTTGCTGATAAGGTATTACCAAGAATAAAAAGTAACGGATACAATACGCTACAAATTATGGCGGTCCAAGAGCACCCATACTATGGGTCTTTTGGTTATCACGTCAGTAGCTTTTTTGCTCCTTCTAGTCGCTTTGGAACACCTGACGATCTTAAATATTTAATCAACAAAGCCCATAATCTAGGCTTGGCCGTCATTATTGATTTGGTACATAGCCACGCCGTCAAAAATATTGCTGAAGGGCTCAACCTGTTAGATGGATCCGATGATTTATATTTTCACTCGGGTGGAAAGGGGGATCATGGTTCATGGGACTCCAAACTTTTCAACTACGGTAAAACGGAAGTACTACGCTTCCTTCTATCCAATGTAAAGTATTGGATAGAAGAGTTTCATATTGATGGATATCGATATGACGGTGTTACCTCGATGCTTTACCTGCATCATGGTGATTTCGTTACTTTCGATCACTACGATAAGTATTTCAACGACGTAGATTGGGATGTACTCATCTACTTGCAATTGGCTAATATGCTGATCAAGCGCTTGAAGCCGCACTCTATCGTCATCGCCGAAGATATGAGTGGTATGCCAGGACTTTGTCGACCAGTGGAAGAGGGAGGTCTGGGTTTTGATTTCAGACTAGGAATGGGCATTCCAGATTTCTGGATTAAGTATCTCAAACACAAGCGAGATGAGGATTGGGATATTTATGAGATGTGGCACACCTTAACCAATAGACGTGGGGGTGAAAGAACCATTGCTTATGCTGAATCGCACGATCAAGCCATAGTTGGGGACAAAACCATTGCTTTTTGGCTAATGGACAAAGAGATGTATGATTTCATGCATGTAGATCATGACAGCCTCATCATCGATCGCGGTATTGCCCTTCATAAAATGCTTCGTTTGTTTACCATGGTTCTAGGTGGTGAAGGGTACCTAAACTTTATTGGAAATGAATTCGGTCATCCTGAATGGGTGGATTTCCCACGTGAGGGGAATGACTGGAGCTATAAATATGCCAGAAGGCAATGGTCTCTTGTGGATAACAAGGAGCTCAAATACCAATATCTTAACAACTTTGATAAAGAAATGGTAAGCCTTGCTGCGGAAGCCAACTTAATGCCTTCGTACTCTGCGCAGCAGCTTAACATGGACCATGATAATAAGGTCATCGTCTTTGAAAGAAATAACTTAATCTTCGTTTTCAACTTTAGCGGTGATCGATCTATTGCAGACTATCGTTTCAGAATTCCTAAAGGCGGGAAGTACAAAATCGTGCTTAACTCGGATGCTGAGCGCTTTGGCGGCTTTGGTCGAGTAGATGATGTAATGGCATACCCTTCGGTATGTTTGTTTGGCGAGCACTTTTTGAGCCTTTATACGCCAAGCAGGTCTTGCTTAGTTTTGAAAAACACTGATTTGTAGTGATTTTTGCGCTTCAATTTTGAAGTGCAAATAATGAAAGATTTGTTAGCTGCTTTAGCAGCCAGTTTGGAAGGTGAGTTTTATTTTGATGACACTATTCGAACGCTATATGCGACCGATGCTTCCGCTTACCGCGAGCTGCCGCTGGCGGTAGCCATACCAAAGTCAAAAGAAGACATATCCTTACTTATTTCGTTTGCCAATCAAAACAACACTTCATTAATACCGCGAACGGCAGGAACTTCTTTGGCTGGCCAAGTAGTAGGTGACGGCATTGTCGTCGATGTCTCAAAGTTTTTTGATAAAATACTAGAGATCAACAAGGAGGAGAGTTGGGTTAGGGTACAACCTGGAGTAATACGCGATGAACTAAATCGATCTCTAAAAGACCACGGTCTCTTCTTTGGACCAGAGACCTCTACGGCCAATCGAGCCATGATAGGAGGTATGGTAGGAAATAACTCTTGTGGTTCTAACTCCGTGGTGTATGGAAGTACGCGTGATCACCTATTGGAAGTAAGCGGTTTTCTGTCGGATGGTTCATTTACGACGTTTGGCAGCCTTACAGAAGAGGAGTTTTTTGAGAAATGTAATGGTCAGCATACTAGCGGGAAGCTAGAGACTTCTATTTATGCTTCTATTCAAGAGATGCTAGCTGATGAAGCCAATCAAGAAGAAATCGCTCGTGAGTTTCCAAAGCCTAATATTCCAAGAAGAAATACCGGTTATGCCATAGATATATTGGCAAACTCGCAGCCATTCAAAAGTGAAGGTTCCCATTTTAATTTCTGCAACTTAATTGCCGGTTCTGAGGGGACTTTGGCTTTTATCACAGATATCAAACTTCATGTAGACAATCTTCCTCCCAAGCATAGAGCGCTAGTATGTATTCACTGTAATTCTATTGATGAGTCACTTCGCGCAAATTTGATAGGTCTCAAGCATAACCCGAGTGCTTCTGAGCTTATTGATAACTTCATTTTAGAATGCACGGCTAACAACATTGCTCAGCGTCAAAACAGATTCTTCATCGAAGGAGACCCAGAGGCTATTTTAGTCGTGGAGTTATCCCGCGATGAAGAGGAACAACTTGACAGGTCTATTGAGGCGCTTATCTCAGATTTAAAGACCGAAGGAATGGGCTATGCCTATCCAGTGCTAAAGGGTGGTGATGTAGGAAAAATATGGTCACTTAGAAAAGCTGGATTAGGGCTACTTTCAAATATTCCTGGAGATGCGAAGCCTGCTCCTGTGATTGAAGATACTGCTGTTGATGTAGAAGACCTTCCCGCTTATATCGCTGAATTCAATGAAATTCTAAAAAAGTACGACCTTCATTGCGTTCATTACGCACATGCAGGATCAGGCGAGTTGCACTTACGTCCAATTCTAAACCTCAAAACAGAAGAGGGAAATCGTCTTTTCAAGACTATTGCAGACGAGATTGCCAAGCTAGTTAAGAAATACAAAGGTTCGCTAAGCGGCGAGCATGGAGATGGTAGGCTAAGAGGGGAGTATGTTCGGTTTATGGTCGGCGAGCATAACTACGAACTCATTAAATCGGTAAAGGAAACCTGGGATCCGAAAAGAATTTTCAACCCCGGCAAAATAGTCGATACCCCTGCCATGAACGAAAGTCTTCGTTACGTTCCCGGGCAAGAAACCCCTGAATTTGACACTTATTTTGACTTCTCTAAAGACCAGGGTTATATAAGAGCAGCTGAGTATTGTAACGGATCTGGTGATTGTCGTAAGTCTGAGCTGACTGGTGGCACCATGTGTCCATCGTACATGGCGACGCATAACGAGAAAGACACCACTAGGGCAAGAGCAAACATCCTGCGCGAGGTACTGACCAACTCTGAAAAGCCTAACAAGTTTGATAGTGAAGAAATAAAAGATGTTCTTGATTTATGTCTTTCATGCAAGGGCTGTAAGTCAGAGTGTCCATCAAATGTAGACATGGCGAGGCTTAAAGCTGAGTTTACACAACAATACTATGACATTCACGGTGTTCCTTTTCGATCTAAGATGATCGGAAATTTTAACAAAATGTCACAACTAGCTTCTATTGCTCCTGGCATTTACAATTTTATATTTAGCAATTCGGTCACTTCATCTTTGGCTAAACGCGTGATGGGTTTTGCGCAAAAGCGTCCTATCCCACTTATGCATAAAACGACACTTAAAAAATGGTTTCAGAGGAGCTTTACACCATCTGGTGGCCAAAAGATTGGTCGAATACATGTTTTTTGTGATGAATTCACCAACTTCAATGACGTAAACATCGGTCAGAAAGCGATCCTTCTCCTTGACAAATTGGGTTATGAAATCATTATTCCAGAACATGTAGAAAGTGGGCGTTCCTATTTTTCAAAAGGTATGCTCAAGCAAGCTGGCGCTATTGCCAATAAAAACATTAAACTATTAGCAAACAAGGTGTCTTCCGAATCACCTCTAGTAGGTATAGAGCCTTCTGCTATTTTATCCTTTAGAGACGAATACCCGGATATTTGCGAGGCTTCATTAAAAGAGCCAGCGGCTAAGCTTGCTTCGAATACCTATACGATCGAAGAGTTTCTTGCCGCTGAGTTAGACAAAGGGTCTATCACCAAAGATCAATTTACCAATGAAGAGAAAAGCATTAAGATGCATGGACACTGCCATCAAAAATCGTTATCATCTGTTGTTCCGACAAAAAAGATATTGAGTATCCCTGAGAACTATACTGTTCAGAACATCCCATCGGGATGCTGTGGGATGGCTGGTTCTTTTGGATATGAAAAAGAGCACTATGATGTCTCGATGTCAGTAGGGGAGTTGGTATTATTCCCGGCAGTGCGCGGCGCTAGCGCGGATACGCTAATCTCAGCAACAGGAACAAGCTGCAGACATCAAATTAAGGATGGCACAGGAAGAGAAGCACAACATCCCGTTGAAATACTTTGGGAGGCCCTGAAAAAGTAATTCGCCGTATGACTTGCACTCCTCGTAATGCATGAGGGGTGCATCTCTAAAAAACACCTGAGTGTATTCGCTGACTTCCAACTGTTGACCAATTGTAAATATATACCCAAGCGTTATGTTCAACACCATCATTAGTCTTAATCAACCGCCACTCACGGTTATACTCAAAAGGCGGTTTGTTAGGGGGACCATAGCCTTCATACTCATCGAGCACTTTTAGAACCGATACAATATCCATACACTGAAATATTTCACCAAAAACCTTACCCCCGCCTGTCTCTACAAATGCGGGATAGCTCCATTGATGACCGTCTATTTCTCTTTCAATAAGGTATAGGCTGCCTGTGAGCTCACCAGAATCCAGCCAGCGCGCATTCTTGACCAAAAACCTGGACATTTCATTATCAAAGACTGGTTTCAACGTCCCGTAGACAAAGATTTTATCAGTATGCATATTGGTATCTTGGATTATTTCCAAAGATCGCTCTATTCCTTGGTCGTTATTTATATAGGACACTTGATTTTTTTTCGCTGTGTTAAATTCGCTGTATGAATATGCCTAAGGTTTTATCCACTATCTGTTTGGTGCTATTGGCTATCTCGGTGCTTAAGGCCGACCGATATACCAAGATTCTTGAATTGATCCATGATGCGGAATACGAAAAAGCCGAGGAGCAAATTCAGAAATTATTGAGTAAACGTGATAAAGAGCCATCCGCCAAATACCTGTATAGCCAACTATTCTTTGCAGAGGGCTTTGCCCGTCGCGACTTGGATAGTGCCTATTTCTTCGTAAAAAGTGCGGTAAATGATCACAGGAGCCTTATAGGTAAGGAACTGGAATCATTTGAAAAAGGTGAAATTGATATTAATAAGATAGAATCTTTTATTCTTGAAATTGAAAAAGTAGCCTATCAGGAAGTAGTAAAAAATATCACGTTGCAAGGGTTGCTTCACTACACAGAACACTTCAAAGCTTCTGCTTATGTCCGTCGGGCGAATGAGCAAATCGACAGTTTACGATTTCAGGCGGTTAGCGAGACCAATACCTGGGAGTCTTACCAATACTTCATGGAAGAATACCCGACCGCGCAGCAATTTGATGAGGCGCAAAAGCGTTTTGATAAATTAGTTTACGAAGATCTGGGTACCGGAGATGATCTAAACCAACTAGAGCACTTCGTAAAAAAATACCCAACAAACCCATTTCGTGAAAAAGTGGAACACCAGATCCTCATAAAAAGTACCAAAGATGGGTCCTTAGATAGCTTTTTGCAATTTATCACGAAGTACGATAGGGGAGCCGCCCACGAGCAGGCGCTCTCCGTCCTTTTCTATCTTGATTGGGATTTTCACGACCTTTCAAACTTCCGTCGTTACGCCTTAACAAAGAGTACTAAAGACTCACTCGGGCTGCTTATTAGACAATCGAGAGATAGTCTTTTTGCCGTTTTAGAACGTGGAAAATATGGATTCGTAGATCTTACCGGTAACCTCATTGTGGAACCAACATACCTCAATGTTGACCCCAATTACCTATGTGGATTTTCCGCGGAAAAAACCGCCATTGTGACCATACAGGACAATACGCAACGACAGCAAAAAGTACTTTTAAACCGCCATAGTGAAATTATGATGCAAGAAGGTTTTGATCAAGCCAGCTCATTAGGTGGAGGGTTTGTTCGTGTAATGAAAAATGGGAAATATGGGGTAGTACATGAAATGGGAAATACCATTTTACCTTTCGTCTATGAGGATATCGAGCTCATAAACAGGCAGTTTTTCAAAGTAAAAAAAGCCAACAAATTTGGTCTATTTACCATGATGGGGTTAGAAATAGCACCAATTTCCTTCGAAGAAATTACTTCAATGCATAATGTATATGCCTTTACCAAAGGTGGAAAAATTGGGCTGGTGAAAGCCAGTGAGTTTCTCGCGAACCCCGCTTCGCTAGATCAACTAGCCCATGATTTTGAAGAGGTGGAAACCTTTGGACGTGAACTCATAGTCGTATACCATGGAGATCGGGAGGGGCTTCTATCCATCACCGACCTTAAGCCTAGAGTCCATTTGGATGATCATAGAATTAAGACTCTACCAAATGGTTGGGTAGTCGAGAGCAAACAAGAGATTCGATTCCATCTACCAGATATTGAGTATAACACAAGTCATAATTTTGTCGGTTATGAATCCAATGAGCGATGGCTTTCAGTGAAAAGGGATTCTGTTTGGGACCTAATCGATTTCAAAACTTCAAGTGGGCTATTTGAAGGGCTAGATTCGATAAGAATTATTAGCGAGCATTTCATATATGTGAAAACGGACAGTTCGCAGTTTATTTACACCAGTATGGACTCAATCATTTCTCTTGATCTAAAAGACCACCCAAGGCTTCTACCTACAGAAAATTGCACCATGCCACTTCTGCGTATCGATGCCAAAACCAAGTCTATTTATGACGCATATGGGTTTAAACATTTAAGCGGGGCATATGACGATATTCGATGCGTTGGAGATTCCTTATTTGTTGTTGAAAAGAGTAATAAAAAAGGACTTAGAAAAAGTGGAAATAAACGCTTATTGGTAGAGGCATTTGAAGGCATTCAATACATGGCACCCGGAAAACTACAGGTACTTCAAAAAGGGCGGTTTAGAATATTCTCGTTAAAAACGGGTAAGCTCTCCATCGATTTCTTTGATTCAAGAATTAGAAAATATTCTGAAAATCTTTTTATGGCTAATATCAAAGGAAAAGATTTCGTGATCAATGAACATGGGAAGAAAATAACACAACGGGGTTTTGATGAAATATACTCCTGGACAGATTCTTTAGGTCTAGTCAGAGAAAATGATCAATGGGGCTTATATGCATTAAAATGGGATGTATTTTCAATCCCTGATATTACAAGTTTTGAGACTGAGTATGAGCGAAATGATCATAAGAGAATTAAGGTAATTACAAAAGATGGATATGGAATCGTGGATACCGAAAAAGGGGTTATTATTCCACCTAAGTACTCCGATGTGTTTAACATTGCCGGTGAGGCACATCCAATTTATTTTGTTGAGAAGAGCATTCCGGAAGCTAAGTATTATGTGACTATGCTTACTGATGAAAATGGGAAGACATTGAGGTCTTTTGCGTACCGTGAAACCGAATACGAACGGGTACTCTGTGAGCAACGTGATTAGTCAAGTACCCATAAGTGTGTATGAGTACTTGATTATTATCTTTTTGAATTAAGGACCGTTTTGGTCTAATCACGGATTGTGCATTAAATAATGACTTCTCCTGAAATCTTAAGTAGATGCTTTATTTCATCAGATTTATGGTATTCTCCAAGTTTTTCGAACGACACCGTTAAGTTTCGTAAAACTCTTTTGACCAAGTCCAGATGTGAGCAGGGTTCGTAAAAAATTTTCTCAGGGGGTATTTGAATGTGTTCTAAATAGTTGTCTATGTCCGTTTTGGTAAAGATCAACCCTTTGTTGAATACGTTTATATAAAATGGCAACTCATCAGTTTGGTACGTCAGAATAAACAGGTTGGGCAGGTTAACGCCATATATAGGCAGGTTTAGCTTCTGTGTGATCAACATGTAAACCGCACACATCGTAATTGGACTTCCTTTCTTTGATTCCAAAACGATATTAATCATCGAATTACCCGGTGAATGGAAGTTTTTGGTGTTGGCTCTAAACTTTACTTTATCAAACAAGTGCTTATTCACCAGTCTCACGTAGTCGATAGGAGCCAATCCTTCCACAAACTCATTCTTAATACCCTCATAAAGCTCGTTAATTTGGGATTCCAGCTCCTCTATTTCTAGATCAGGGTATTGATATGTGGCTAATATCCATAACCCCTTAAGTAAATCGTCTGTTTCGGTGTCTACCCATTGAGAAAAGCGTTCCTTGAGCTGCACAAACTGCATGTCGTGCACCAGATCCTCTATTCTTTTTTGGACATCCGGATTAAAATTTGTCTCCCACTCATTTTCTAAAAAAGGAATGGCATCACTACCTAACGATCGGATTTTGTCCCGAACGTGATTAAACACCTCATAGTCTTCATCTTCAATTAGAGACACAAGTGCCCTTATTTCTGTTTCTTTCATATAAGTCAAAAAAGTAAACGGTATGCAATGAGGAATATATACCCAGTAGGAAGAACAAGATTCTTAAAGTAAGCATTAGCTACCTACATCAGGTCATATCCGAAATAAAGGTTGTGGTAGCTTGGCTGTATGTAAATATACGTTATTTCCGCTTCTTTTTCTTCTTCCCAAGGGGAGCAAGGAAGTATCTCGGATCATCTTCGAAGTGGACCAGTACCTTATCTAAATCTACCAAGGCCTGATTTAAGTTATTATAGAGAGAATCTTCACGCACCAGCTTACCTATAGATCCCTGTCCCGCATTGATTTGCGTGAGTAGCGAGTCAACAGTAGAAATGGATGAATTTAGCGAGTTCACAAGCTTTTCGACTTCTAGACTATTGAGTTTCTCAAACGTTTCGTCAGTGTTTTCAGTGAGCCTTGTGATCAGCGTGGCAGCCTTAGCTTGTGCTGTTTTCAGACCATCAAGTATCTCGGGCAGGTCATTGTTTAACGTATTCAACGTCCTGTCAAGTTTAGTAAAGGTAGTATGTACATCATTTGAGAGTGTATCCAACTTACCACCAATCCCACTAAACCCTTCGAGTATTTCGTTAAGTTTTTTAATCGTGGTACCGATATTATCCACTACGGGAACTGCATTATCGAAGATTTCTTCTAGACCCTTATCAATGACAGAAATAAGTGTGTCTCCACTTTGATGGAGTTTACTATCCTCTTCAATCTCTAAAACGATCGCTTTACTGCCAAAAAAATCATTATTCGTTAAGTGTGCTTTTGTTCCAACACCCAATTTTAAATTTTTATCCACATCAATTTCTACATAGAGTTTATTTTCTTCCTGTTGTAGAATGCTAATGTTGGAAACTCTTCCAACTGAAAAGCCGTTGACAATAACTGGATTTGAAACTTGTAGTCCACCTATTTTACTGTACAAAGCCACGTAGCGGTGAGTGGGAGACAAGAAATCAATCCCTTTCAGAAAATTGAATCCAAAATAAAGTAGCATCATCGATACGATCGCCAATAGCCCAACTCTAATTTCTTTTGACACAGTTGTTATGTTTAGTTTGTAGCCTCAATCTCAGACTTATAGTCCCTAAAAGCTCTAAATATACCGGAAGCAATATAACTTTGAACTAATTTATTCCTTAGCTCGCTTTCTTCCTTAACGTTCGACAAATATCCTGTCTCCACCAAAATTGATGGCATCGAAGTCTTCCAAAGTACCAAAAAACCAGCACTTTTCACACCAAGACTCTTGCGTCCAGCTCTTTCTTTAAATTGTTTTTCTACTTTTTCCGCCAAGGCCACACTATTGTTCAAATATGCGTTCTGATAAAGGGAAAATAAAATATAGGACTCTGGAGAATTAGGGTCGAAACCACCGTATTTCGATGCCGCCCCCTCCTCAAGATCGATAACCGAATTTTCTCGCATGGCTACTTTTAAGTTGTCCGCCGTTTTATGCAGTCCCATCACCCACGTCTCAGTACCTCTTACCCAGCTGGACGGCGATGCATTGCAATGCACTGAAATAAACAGATCAGCACCATTTTTGTTGGCTATTTCAGCTCGCTTGTCTAGTGGTATAAAAGTATCATCATCTCTGGTGTAAATAACCTTAACATCAGGCAAATAGGTTTTGATAGTAGCACCCAATTCAAGTGCAATCGATAGTGCGATATCCTTTTCTTTGGCTTTCTTGCCATGCGTGCCGGGGTCTTTTCCTCCATGCCCTGCGTCTATCACGACAATATCTACCTTATAGTCCTGTACCTCGACTGGAACAAAGGAAGTCATCACCAAGAGAAACGAAAAAAAACTGAACCCAATAATATTTTTCATTAAGATTCCGTTCTAAACCTGTTTGATAATACTTTTACGCAAAATTGTGAATTTTTTACGAAGTTCGAAATAGCGAGTGCACGCCATAAAATACGTTTTTATCTCATTTTTATTTTTTGTCCTTGACCTACATAGCTCCTTTTCGCAGGATTTAGGTGAAATAGGCACAAAAACACCTGATTCACTAGGCATACAAGTTGACAGTTTGGTCCAATCTGATCTTGATTTAATAGCCCAGGATTCCTCAGCCATTGATTCACTCAAATCTAGAATACCCAATAAAAACGATCTGGAAACCACTGTAGCTTATAAATGTAAGGACTCTATCACTTTTGATGTGGGTTCTCATAACATTTATATGTTCGGTGAGTCAGAGGTCAACTATGGCACCATTTCCTTAAAGGCCGCTGAGACTAAAGTCAACTGGATCACAAAAATTGTGGATGCTACGCACTACTTAGACTCAGCAAATAGAAAACGCGGTAAGCCTGTTTTTGTTCAAGACGGTCAGGCCTATGAGGCCAATGACATGTCTTATAACTTCAAATCAAGGAAAGCAGTTATACACGGTGTGGCCACCAAAATGGATGAGGCCTATATTCAAGGTGAAAATGTTAAAAAAAGCCCTGATAATGAATTTTACATTCGAGAAGCTAAGTATACCACTTGTAACTTAGAACACCCTCACTTTCATATTCACTCCAAAAAACTAAAGGTTATCCCTGGTAAAAAGGTGATTTCCGGATTATTCAACATGAAGTTTCGCGAGATCGACACACCTCTGGGTTTTTTCTTTGGGATGTTTCCACAACCCAATAAGGATGCCAATGGTCTGATTGTTCCCAGCTACGGAGAAGAACGTAGAAGAGGTTTCTTCCTTCGCGATGGAGGATACTACTTTAAAATCAACGACTACATCGACCTCAGGCTAACAGGTGATGTTTATACTACTGGTAGCTTTGGCTATCGCATCAACTCCAAGTATAAAAAACGATACAAGTATAACGGTAATCTCAGCTACCGTTTCAACCGAAATAAATCACTTGAGCTTGATAACCCGTTAGACTCAAGAGACTTTTCTCTTAGTTGGACACATACACCACAGTCTACAGGTACCAGTAGGTTTTCGTCATCAGTGAATATCCAAACCAGGTCATTTTTCGAAAATAGTAATGAAGCGATTTATGACCCTACACGAAATACCACCGCACAGTTCACGTCATCGGTTAGGTACTCAAAGACGTTTAGAGGCACACCTTTTAGCCTCACCACTAATTTAAGGCATAATCAAAATTTATCAACGGGTGTTGTTTCCATGTCACTACCAGACTTGAACTTAAATACAGCGCGACAATATCCTTTTAAGAATATTGGATTCTTAAAAAATACGTTATTCGAGAAGTTATCCTTCTCACATACGATGACCATGAATAACCGTGTTAGCAATAATGCCGTTGATGCATTAAATCTTGGTGGGAAAGAGCAACTCAATCGAAATCCGGTTTTAGACAGTATTATTCCTTTTCAACAAGAAAACTTCAACCTGATTTTACAACGGTCTCAATTGGGTATCAGACATAGCATCCCAATAAGTACTTCTTTCAACATATTAAAATTCATCACGGCATCTCCTAACTTTAATTATACCGAGGTATGGGCTCCAAAACTGGGTTATGAGTACGATGAAGAAAAAGACGGTTTCATTGTAGATACCGTAAGTCAGTTCTCAACGGCAAGGTGGTACTCTATGGGAGCTAGTTTTACCACTAGACTATATGGCTTCATGTATTTCAAAAAAGGAAAAATAAAGGCTATCCGTCATGTGATGAACCCTTCTGTCTCCATAAGCTACTCACCTAGTTTTGAAAATTTATTTCATAGGCAAGAGAACGTTCGTGAACGCGATGGAGATCTATTACTTGATCCTTTTCAGGGTATGGGAGTTCCCGCTGCTCCACTTGGAGAAAGAGCCTCGATAAACTTTTCTTTAGGAAATAATCTAGAAATGAAAGTGAAGGCAGATGGAGATAGCACGCAGGAGTTTAAAAAGATAAAACTGTTTGAAAATTTGGCGATATCCTCTTCTTACAATTTGCTCGCGGATTCTTTTAACCTCAGTGACATACGTCTTTCTGTAGGTACCTCACTATTCAATAGAAAATTAACCATCAGCACCTCCGGAACCATTGATCCCTATGTCTACCAACTAATTGATAAGACAGAACGAGAAAACGGTGGCTTCCAAGTCACCCAACGCAGAATAGATGATTATAAATGGAATAGAGGCCAGGGGCTTGGTCAAATATCTAGCTTCAGTGCTAGTTTTAGCATGAATTTTAGTCCTAAGAAGCGTAAGCAAGAAGGAAGTTCGGAAAGTGATGGTAATTCGCCAGACCGAAAGGAAATAGAAGAAAGGTATGAAGACTCGGGCGATCTGGCGCATATCATTAATAATCCAGCTATGTATGTAGACTTCAATATCCCGTGGTCAGTAAATGGTTCATACTCTTTGGGATATCGAAAGCGGGGTTTCGAAGAGCCCACTATTACGCAGTCGTTACGAATAAATGGGCAGTTTAAGCTGACCGATAAGACTTCGGTCAGCTATACATCGGGCTATGACTTTGAAGCGAAAGATCTGACACAAACGTCTTTTAACCTCTCACGGGATTTACACTGCTGGGTGATGACATTCAACTGGGTTCCGTTCGGTCGATTCCAGTCTTACAACTTTCTTATTCGGGCCAAATCTGCCATTCTTCAAGATCTTAAGCTGGAGCGCAAGCGAAGATATTTCGACGAGTTTTAACCCCATGTTGACTTGAATCACCTCAATCTAGTCAGCACATTTTTGCGCTTTGGACAATTAACAGATTACTTTGTGTTGTTAATCAAACGGTGGAAATAAATGAATTCTAAGAATTTTATCTGGTACCTGATTCCGATGACCATTTTTTTCACGGTCTTCTGGCTGTTCGAGCCGCAGATCTACCAATCTATATTTGCCAGCACCAGCTTAGAAGGCATTAAAAAAAGAGACTTTCTTATAGTCGCTCATAGAGGAGGTGGAGGTTTAGCACCGGAGAATACACTAGCATCCATAAAAAAATCCATCAACACCGGAGCGGACATGATCGAGGTGGACGTTCATCTCACCAAAGATAATGAAGTAGTCATCTTTCATGATGAAACAGTAAACAGAACCACTAATGGTGAAGGTAAGGTGCATGAAATGACCTTAGCCGAACTAAAAGAATTAGATGCCGGCTCTTGGTTTGACGGTGCTTATGCGGGTGAAACAGTCCCAACGCTTGATGAAGTCTTAAAGCTCATTGATGGTCAAGTGCAGTGCTTAATCGAGATCAAATCAAAAGAGCACCTCATCTATGAAGGCTTCGCAGAAAAAATAGTGGATATCATAAACGCGAATGGTGCAAAAACCTGGTCTATAGTCCAATCTTACGAGGAAGAATATTTAGAGACGGCGTACGCCTATGACCCTGAGATTAAAATAAAAAAAATCATCATGGGCGAAGAGTCTTCTCATATCCTGAGCTTCTTTATTGAATCTAAAGAGTACGTAACCGGTAGGAATAAGCATCATTATTTGGAAACATTAAACCCTCATTATTCCTCACTTTCCCAACGACGAGTGCATAAAATCAAGGCTAGAGGCTACAAGGTGATTACTTATCCTGTCAATGAAAGAAAGGAAATGATCAAGATGTTGAACATGGGTGTAGACGGCATCATCACTGATTATCCAGATCGTCTAGTGAAAATCAGGGAGGAGCTTAACGAGTTGGATAGGTTATAATAGATTAAAGTATATTTAAGAGCTGATAAAAAATTTAGCAATACGCTTTCAAACCAATTCCTTTGTTTGATTATCTAATGGGTTCCGTATAATCCGGAATAATTTGAAGCTCATCTACTTCTCTTAAAGCAAGTCGAACAGTTGAAGGAACTCAAAAAATACGATCTAAAGACTAAGCACGGGCTTGAACTAGAAGTGGTATCACTTGAAAGCTTAACACAGAATAGTATTGATCAAATATCAATTCCACACCGTGTTGGCTTTCATCAGGTGTACTTTTTCGGAAAAGATTCCAATGGCTTCGTAGAAATAAATTTTGAAAAGATTCCCATTCAGGAACATGCTTTATTATTCGTTCCGGACAATGTCATTTGCAATTTTTATGTTGACTCGAATTATACCGGTTCGGTAATCATTTTCTCAACTTTATTTACACAACTAAACGGAAGGGGTGCCGACAAAATTCTCAAATCTCCGCTGTTTCGTAGGTTCATTCCTCCTAAGCTAACCTTAGCAGATACTCCTCGGATTGACGCGCTCATTGATGAAATGAAAGCGGAAATGGAGATGGATATCACAAAAAACAAGCATGGTCTGCTGCTCAATTATCTTGAAAGTCTGGTTCTAATTTCGGAGCGTAGCCTTAACGTGCCTATACAGACAGTACAACAAACTACCTTCCAAAGAATTGTTACGAACTACTACGACTTATTGAATACTTACTTCTCCACTCAAAAGCAGGTAAGTTTTTACTGCGATCAACTGAATATTAGTCTTCATGAATTAAACCAAGCAACTGCAGCATTAACCGGGTATACGGCGAAGAAAATTATACAGCAGAAAATCTTATTGGAAGCCCAAGCGCTATTGGCCTATTCGGATTTTTCTATCAAGGAGATATGCTTTCAGTTGGGTATAAACGAACCTTCCTATTTTACCCTTTTATTCAAAAACAACCTTCAAATAACTCCCTCGGCATTTAGAGAGACCTATAGACGCTAAAGACCTTTAGTAGCGCGACGAATACTAAAAGTATAAGAGTTGTAGAAAAAAGTATAAGCAAAAAGGTCGAAGTGACCTTTAGCTTTGGATAAGCTTTAATTTCTTATACAATGGTAACTCACAAAACTTGGTATTCCGTGCTTTGTACACTCTTGGGAGCACTATTTATTTTTGTTTCGGTATTCATGATAGTTAATCCTGAAACCATGATTCCATCGTTGATGACAGGCTTTACAGTGGATCAAGGAGATATTGTACCCCTACACTTTGCTTTTCTTGGCAATAACATTCGAAACATCGTCTTTGGAGGTTTCATTATTTTCTTTGCCTTTCGCAGTACTAAAACGGTAGTGCTACTCATTTCTATGAGGCTTTTCATAGAGGTCTTGGATTTATTCGGTTCGCTTGCTTATCATCCAACATTTGGTGATTTTATTCCTTCGTTTATCGTCATGATAGGCCTTGAAATATTCTTAATTTTAAAAGGATATCAGGTTATCGCAAAAGCCTAGTCCGAACCAATCCTTGGCTTTTCTCACAAAGGATGACATAGGACTATCAAGGGGTAAGACTTTATTTTTATTTTTACGTCGCTAGTGATTTGAAGCGGTTACGAAATAAAGTCTTGTCATCATATTTAGATACAAAAATTGAATACTTAAAAGGGGTAGGACCTCAGCGTTCAGAGTTGCTGAACAAGGAGCTCAAAATCTTCACGTTTTGGGACTTACTCAATTTTTTCCCTTTTAGGTACGAAGATCGTAGCCAGTATTTAAAGATCTCTCAAATCAGCCTTAATCACGGAAACATTCAAACGAAAGGTGTAATTACCACTATTTCGTCCGAGGGTCAAGGGCGAAAAATGCGGTTGAGGGCGATCCTTTCTGATGAGACGGGTCATCTTGAGCTCATTTGGTTTCAAGGCGCCAAATGGGTAGAGAAAAAACTCAAGAAAGGCCAGGTACATGTTGTTTATGGTAAGCCTTCTCTGTTTAACAGACGCATTAATATCTCTCATCCGGATATTGAACACCTGACCCAAAGCGAACAAGACAAATCAGGTTTGGTAGCGGTTTATCACTCTACAGAAAAGCTGAAATCGCGATTTCTGGATGGAAAGGCACTGGGTAAGCTGTTTCCTCCACTACTTGAAAAGATCGCAAAAACTATTCCCGAATCACTTTCCGAAGAGATTTGCCAAGAAAATGGGCTTATGACTAGATGGAAAGCATATCAGCTTATTCATCAACCGGCGAATTTTGGTGAGCTACAACGTGCCAAACTGCGTATCAAATTCGAGGAGTTATTTTTCGCACAGCTAAAAATAAAATCACAAAAACTTCAAAATCAACGTAAATACAAAGGTCTTGTCTTTGACAATAGCCTTATGGTCAACGAGTTTTATGAAAAGCATCTCCCCTTTGACCTTACCAATGCACAAAAACGAGTGGTGAAAGAGAGCTACCGCGACATGCGATCGGGGGCACAAATGAACCGTCTGATACAAGGGGACGTAGGAAGTGGGAAAACCATCGTCGCTTTCATCTGTATGCTAATCGCCATAAGCAACGATACCCAAACGTCATTGATGGCACCAACAGAAATTCTAGCTGAGCAACACTACAATGGGTTGCTGCCATTTGCCCAAAAGCTTGGTCTAAACATCGCCCTGCTCACCGGTTCGACCAAAAAATCAGCTCGCGATGTTATCCATGCCGATCTGGAGTCTGGCAAACTACATATCCTGGTTGGCACTCACGCTTTGATTGAAAGCAAAGTCCAGTTTCACAAACTAGGACTGGCCATAACAGATGAGCAGCATCGCTTCGGTGTCGCACAGCGCGCTAAGCTCTGGAAGGCGAAAGGAAAAATGGCTGATGGCGTGTTTCCCCATGTGCTCGTAATGACCGCGACTCCAATACCAAGGACACTCGCCATGGTGGTGTATGGTGATTTGGATGTCTCCATTATTGACGAACTTCCCGCTGGGCGAAAGCCCATTCAAACACTTCATCGTAAAGAGTCTTCTCGTGCAAGAGTCTATCAATTTATCCTTGAAGAAATCAAAAAGGGCAGACAGGCCTATTGTGTTTTCCCACTTATCGAAGAATCAGAAACGCTCGAGTACAAAAACCTGATGGAAGGCTACGAAGTCATTCAAAAGGCCTTTCCAGATTTGCCCATCTCGATGCTGCATGGAAGGCTGAAATCCGATGAAAAAGAAGAGCAAATGAAAAAATTTGCCAGCGGAGAGACTAAAATTATGGTCGCCACCACGGTTATAGAAGTGGGGGTGAATGTTCCGAATGCGTCCATTATGGTCATTGAGAATGCTGAGAAGTTTGGATTAGCACAACTACATCAACTACGTGGAAGAGTAGGTAGGGGTAGTGAACAGTCCTACTGCGTTCTCATGACCGGGAATAAAGTATCCAGCGATGGCAAAACAAGGATCGAAACGATGGTCAGAACAAACGATGGTTTTGAGATCGCCAATGTAGATATGAAATTAAGAGGACCTGGGGATATGATGGGTACTCAACAAAGTGGTATTGCCGATTTAAAATTGGTTGATTTATCACAGGACGGTGAAATATTGAAGCAAGCAAGCCATACTTGCGAAAAACTTCTACTCGAAGATCCAGATATTAGCTTACCTACAAACCAACCCATCCGTCATCGGTTAGACCAGATCAATAAGCAAGGCTCAGTTTGGAGTACTGTGGGATAACGTACATTACTTTACTGAGACCCGCTAAATCCATTTTTTCTTTGAATCACCAGTGCAAATAAAGAGTATTGCACTCGAATTAAATGGCGGTCCAACAGAAGATTATGATTAGAATAGGTATTACTTTGATTAGCGCATTAATGGCATCTCAGTTTGCTATTTGTCAGATTAATATGGACGCGTTCCACTACACCAAACACTATATTGATTCAAAATATCTAAACGAAAATCGAGAGTTTTGGGTAAGCCTACCTTTGCATTACTCCGATACCAATACTTACAACGTCATGTATGTATTCGATGCTGAATGGAGGTTTAACTTAACACGGTATATCGAGTTTGACTTTTCCGCCAACAACAAAATAGACAAACATATTATAGTAGGCATTCCACATATCGAAGTAGAAAGACAGCGTGGAAAAGATTTGTCCTTTAGCGAGTCGAGAATGGAATATGATGGTGATGCTGTAGACTCAACGTGGTACAACAGCACAAACTCAGGAAACGGCATGAGGTTTTATCAATACTTGACCAAAGAACTTATGTCTACCGTCGATTCCCTCTATTCTACTAATGGTGACAATACGTTAGTTGGTCATTCAATGGGTGGCTACTTTTGTGGCTATATTCTCTCGATGGAGCATCCGTTCACCACTTTACATCTCTACGACCCTGCGATTTGGTATGGAGATGGTGAAGTCACCAAATTGATAAAAAAAGGAATAGCAAAGCAGCAAAAGGTCAATGTACTCATCACTTATCAGCCCATACCAGCATTTCATAAAACTAAAATCGAAGAGCTTATTGAAGAGTTAAAAAAGTCAGAACATATTGAACTGAACTACCAGCTCTACCCAAATGAAACACATAACTCCCTTTATTTACCTAGTTTTTTAAAGGGAATAGACCTCCTGCTAAAATAAAATCTCCATGATCAAAACATCAGTAACCTTAGTACTATTTATCGTTGTCTCTGGGGGAGTTACCTTAGCACAAGGCTTTGAAAATCTCCGAAATGAAATCAATCAGCTTATTGAAGACAAGTCCGCTACCGTAGCTGTTTCAATTAAAGGCACTGACCCAGAAGATACTTTATCCATCAATGGTGATCGACATATGGCTATGCAAAGTGTGTTTAAACTTCACATCTCATTGTTCATATTAGATCAAATTGACCAAGGAAAGTTAGTTTTAGAAGATACAATTTCCGTTGATAAGGAGATGATGGAAACATACAGCCATCTTTGGAGCCCTTTAAGAAAAAAGTATCCTGAAGGTGTAAAAGTTTCTTTGGCCGAGGTTATTCGTAAAGCCGTGCAAATCAGCGATAATGTCGCTTGCGATCTGCTCTTTGAACTTGTTGGTGGGACGGAAGTGGTAGAGTTATACTTACACAATATCGGTATAAATGACATCGGCATCGTTCATAATGAATTGGAGATGCAAAAAGTTTGGGGTCGGCAATATGAGAACTGGACTACCGCAAATGCCTCAAACCGACTTTTAGAAATGATTTACAAAAACAAGAATAAAATCCTTAGCTCGAAAAGCCATCAGTTTATCCTATCAACTTTAAAGGGTACTTATACCGGGAGGAACAGTATCCGAAGGTTTTTACCGAAAGAAACAATAATTGCTCATAAGACAGGACACTCTGGAAAAAATGAAGATGGGCTTTCTGCAGCGCGAAACGATATCGGCATTGTGTTCTTACCAGATGGTTCGCACTTTTACCTAAGCGTGTTTGTTGGAAATTCAATGGAGTCGAGTGAGGAAACCGAGAAAATAATTGCTGATATCGCCAAGTTAACTTAGGACCAGTTCAACAAATAGACTATATATTGTAGGAAGTTTACAAAAAATCTAATGGTGATCATTCAAGGAGAATATTTACTCAAAAAATTTCCAGGAAAAGGAGGGTGGACTTACACTGAGATTCCTGAAATCCACCAAAACCCGAACAATCCATTTGGTTGGGTGACGATCAGTGGGTCAGTAGATGATTACGAACTACATCGGCATAAACTTATGCCGATGGGAAATGGTCAGCTTTTTCTATCTCTCAACAAACAGATTCGAAAAAAAATCAAAAAGGAAGCCGGAGACACTATACACCTAAATATTCGGGTGGATGAAGCACCAAAGGAAACTCCAAAGGAACTTTTAGAATGTTTTCAAAACGAACCTGACGTGATCTATCAAAAATACTTGGACTTGTTACCTGAAGCACAGCACAAAGTCATCAGTTGGATACACGCATCTAAAACAGAGGACGAAAAAGTCGAACGTATTGCGGAAACGATGAAAAGGATTAGTGAAGACTATAGCTGGTGAAATTTACCTTAATTAAAAGGCAAATTCCCCAAGTCCACATTTCCTCCACTAATGACAAGTCCTACTTTCTTTCCAGCGAAGTACTCTTTGTTCTTTAAGATAGCCGCAAGTGGAAGCGCGCAACCGGGTTCGATGAGTATTTTCATTCGCTCCATGATAATTCTCATCGCATGTACAATCTCTTCTTCTTCCACCGTAATCACTTTTTTAACCACATCTTTAATAATGTTGAAGTTTCGAACACCAACGGGAGTTCTTAAGCCTTCTGCTATGGTATAACCTTTTGGTTCAGGCGTAATAAGCTCCCCTTTTTGCAAAGATTGGTATGTATCGTCCGCTAACGCCGGTTCTGCTAATATTAACTCAGTGTTAGGAGTCAAGTATTTGATGACCAAAGCACTTCCTGCAGACAAGTCTCCTCCACCCACAGGAGTCATGATGATATCCAAGTCAGGAGTATCTTCTATGAGCTCTTTTGTAGCGGTAGCTTGACCAATGATAATTTTGTAGTCGTCATATGGAGGGATAAAAACAGCATTGGTCTTTTTAATGATCTCATCACATACACGCTGTCTATCCTCGGCATTTGGCTCGCAAAAAATTACCTCAGCACCATACTCTATTACGGCATTCTTTTTTACCTCGGCTGTATCTTTTGGCAATACAATAAAAGCAGGGACGCCGGCCATTTTAGAAGCTTTCGCTACAGCTTGTGCATGATTACCAGAGGAATGTGTAGCAAACCCATTTTTTCGCTCTTCAGGAGTTAAGGAAAAGATAGCGTTTAGTGCTCCTCTCATTTTGACCGATCCAATTTTTTGAAAGTTTTCACACTTAAAAAAAAGTTCAGCGCCGGTCATCTCATCGATACTATGCGCAGTAAGAATAGGAGTAGCAATAGTATGTTTATGGATATTGACGAATGCTCTTTTAATGTCACTCAGCGACGGAATTTTTTCTGATGCCATGGTCTACAGGTCTATTACAATCTCTTTTGTTAGCAGCTGAACACTCCAAATACCCCAAAGGCGTGTATCGCCTTCATTAAAATCAAATGCTTGAGACAATTGATTGGTCATATTGGTGTACTCTTCAGCTCGTATAGTTATTCCATGGCAAGTTAAACACTCCCCATTTTTGATCATAATGGGGCTGGTAAAAAGAAGCTCTGTACCGTCATTTATAAATTGAATATTCCCTCGTAATTCTTTTCCTTGCCGCTCACCATATGTATAGGCTTCGAGAGCCTGCTGGATCGATTCGCTCGACACACTATCAGAAGTGAGATAGCGATTTATGCGAAAACTATAACTCGCCGAAAGTGAATCTAATATTGCTGCCAGTCGACGGTCAAAAGCGAAACGCATGGAATCTTCCGTTGTATACTGACTAATCCGTATCCATTCGATTCTCAACAAAGAGTCAGCGGTAGTCACAAACCTATTTCCTCTCTTCTCTGCTTCTATCAATATGTCTGATTTACGAACCTGTTTAACGGTGCGATATTTAATTTCGTTATGGACTACTTCAAGATTGTCCATTTTTTTGGTCTTTGGCAGACAACTTGTAAGCACTAGCAGCAGCAACCAATATTTATTCATAACCGTGTATTCTTCTTTTCAGGGTTCAAATTTCTTCAATTCACTTCCGATCAACAAACGAGCGAAGCGAGTTATTTCAGAATATCTCTACCCACACCAAATAAATCTTCTGCTCCTTTGTTCCACGGGCATTCCAAAGTAAATATTTCCAATGAACAACTGCATCAAAAGCCAAAAGTTTAAGAGGTATACCATTTGTGGTGTATAGTACAAATGGTATTGAAAACAGATTCAGCACTTCTATTGCTAGCGACCGTATCCAAGAGGGATCAATTATGATTTTATGTCAGCTCATAAATAGACTTCATATCATTATTTTGTATTCGGTCAGTAGATCTGACCTATAGATAAACATCTCAAGCTCCTTAATCCTTAGTGTTTATGTTTACTTTTGCGGATTAATTTTTTTCGTCATGATCGAGAAGCTAGAGGAGATAAGGTTAAGGTTTGAAGAAGTAGGACAGCTGATAGTGCAACCAGATATTGCCTCGGATATCAATAAATTCACCAAGCTTAATAAGGAATATAAAGACCTTGAGAAGATTGTAGTGAAATACAACGCCTATCGAGATGCGATCAATAACATTGCCGGCTCAAAGGAAATCTTGGAAACGGAAAAAGACCCTGAATTTCGAGAGTTGGCCAAGATGGAACTAGACGAGTCAGAACAACAAAAAGTGGACCTTGAGGAAGTGCTAAAAGTGATGCTTATTCCAAAAGACCCTAATGATAGCAAGGATTGTTTCCTAGAAGTTCGTGCTGGTGCAGGAGGGGACGAAGCGGCGATTTTTGCCGGTGATCTATTTCGTATGTATCAGAAATTTGCCGAAAAGCAAAAATGGCAGTTTGGAGTGGTCAGCGTAAATGAAGGATCCTCAGGTGGTTTCAAAGAAATCGTTGTCTCCATGAAAGGAGAGGATGTCTTTGGAAAATTGAAGTTTGAGTCTGGAGTTCATCGTGTGCAACGCGTTCCCGCCACGGAATCCCAAGGTCGCGTACATACCTCTGCTGCTTCAGTGGCTGTTTTACCGGAAGTAGATGCGGTAGAAGTAGATCTGAATATGGGTGACATCCGAAAAGATACCTTTAGAGCTTCCGGAGCGGGTGGACAGCATATTAACAAAACGGAATCGGCCGTTCGATTAACCCATAACCCAACCGGAATTGTGGTAGAATGTCAAGATGGACGTTCTCAACATGCCAACTTTGATAAAGCACTAACAGTACTACGTTCGAGGATTTATGAAATCGAGCTAGCGAAGCAAAACGAAGAAATATCGTCACAGCGAAAAACTATGGTGAAAAGTGGTGATAGGTCGGACAAAATACGAACCTATAATTATCCACAAGGAAGAGTAACGGATCACCGTATTGGGTATACGGTTTATAACTTACCCAACGTTATGAATGGTGATATCGATGACTTTATTGCTCAGCTTCGTATTGCTGAGAATACAGAAAAAATGAAAGCCGAGTCCGAAGCCTAAATAAATAATTCACTGAGAGTCCTAAAAGTTACTAGGACCCTAAGCAACTATTATACGACATAATATGAATCGCATCGTCTTAAGAGTAACACTAGTATTATTAGGAGGAGTCATTTTAAATAGCTGCTTTCAGAATAATGAAGATATCCTTGACGGTTCGATTACTTCACTGAGGGTCTCTCGCGATACCGTTTTCTTTGATACATTACTTAGCGATGTACAAAGCCCTACGCGCGGATTTACCATATACAACCCGCATGAAAGAGCCGTGGAAATTAGCAGGATCTTTCTTGGTATGGGCAGCGCGTCAGATTACAACCTTACGGTAAATGGAGAAGCAGGAAAATCCTTCAATAATGAAGTGATCTTTGGAGGTGATAGTATGTTAGTACTTATAGATTTAGTGATTTCACCGGATGATCTTGATACTACCTATGCGAGCAACGACTCCGTGATATTTGAATTTAATGGTACTCAACGCGACGTAAAACTTCGCTCTTGGGGCCAAGACCACATTAGTCCTCCGACTGATACGATTAAAAGTAACGTCACCTGGAATGCTGTCCGACCTTACTACCTCACCAAAAATGTATATGTGGATTCAGGCTATACGTTGACTATTGCAGCTGGCACTCGCATTTTCATTGACCCTTGGGACTCCATCAAAGTGGCAGGTAAACTAAATATTGAAGGGGAACTCGGCAATGAGGTGATTATTACTAGCTCTAGAGGAGATCAGGCGTATAGGCATCTTTCAGGGCAATGGGGAGCCATTATGTTTTTACCAAATAGCCGTGGAAACATCAACTATGCGATTATTAGCAATGCCGTAAACGGTATCAAAGTTGGGTTTGAAGCCTTTGAAAATAATTGCGTGGTTAATATTTCGAATACCATCATCAAGAATATTCAGATTAACGGTATTCAATCCTTCGTATCAGAAATGAATGCTTACAACACCGTGGTCAATAACTGTGGAACATACTTGCTGGCTTGTCTTGGAGGAAACTACAGTTTTGTGAATTGTACATTCACGAATGCACCAAATGCTTTTAGAGGTCAAAATGAGCCATCGGTCGCTTTTTCGGATAATTGGGAGTTTGGGCGATTCGCTGTTAATTGGCCCTTAGATCTGGTTATGTATAACTCTATAATCTGGGGTGAGCAGCGAGAAGAGCTTTTTGTAGGAGATCAAACTACTGCCACACAACGTGTTTTTCTTAGAAACAATCTGATTAGAACGCTTGACCAAAGTTATGCCATCGGAGATGCGAATATTATTTCACAAGAAATCAACTATCCACGATTTTATGATGTGCTTGATCAAGATTTTCGATTGGATACGCTAAGCAATGTAGTGGACAAAGGCATCAAAATTGATTCAATACAATTTGATATCCTTGGTCAGGAGCGAGATGACTTTCCGGATCTTGGTGCCTATGAGATTGCAGACAGTCTAAAAGCAATGAACTAACTCGAGTTATTCGGGAGGTAATGATTGATCCACCTGTATTTGGAGTTATTTGCGAAATTGAATGATCACTTTTCCCAAAATTTGAGAGAGTAGCAAAAAGATTAAATACTTGCATATGACTTCTAAATCAATCTATTACTAGTAGATAGGTACTATTTCCTTCGTTTGGAAGGCTTCACATTTTAGGGGCTAGCCACTTATTCATTGTCTTGAACAATGAAAATAACTTTAACTATATGAATACTATTCACTCCAAGTGGTCATTAAATTTGAGCAGACCACAGTTGCTAGGCATCCTTTTAGGCATTTATCTCATGATTCCCATTTCATGCTCGGAATCATTCAGATGCTCTGATTCCTGTTGTGATGACGAAGGTTTTAAACAACAATATAGCCGCATTGATTCCATGTCAATTTATGCGGGTAAAATTGGGCTTGTTGAGTTTGGCAGTACTGAACGCGAACACTTCATTGAAGAGCCATCAAGGAATTTCGAAGAGGCAGCATTACGAATAAGAACCGATCGTGTTGAGTATATATCTAGAGCTACATTAGAAGAAAATTTCTCGTTGTCGTTATTAAATGGAGCTTACGCTTGTTCACCCCCGCCACCTAAAACCACGCAAGACTTGAGGTCAATTGAAATATTCTCAGACAGTTCAATATCCTCTAATGACATCACTTATCAAGCTGGAGAAGATCTATCGAACCTTTTTAACGTAAGGATTGGATATTTCGATCCTGAACACATTTCTGTCGAGGAATTTATTGATCGGCAACGCGACAATAGGGTTGACTTCGGAGAAGGCATTTCTGATACTATTCTGCGCTTAAATAAAGCCGTTCATTTTCCTAAAAATACATTGACCGTTAAAATAGTATTGGATGATGATACGGAGTTCGTTCTTTCAACAGACCAGTTTCAAGTAGACTATGACAGCTAAGTTGTCATCACCATTTACCAAGAATTAATGTTATACGAAACCCGTATGATATTTTCATAAAAGCGTTAGTTCGAACGGTGTATTGCTAGATTTTATGGTAGCTCTGAAATAGACTTTATACCATATCAACTGTCCATAACGAATTAAGCACTTCGTCTATTTTCCGCTTGAATATACACGATTGAGGATAGTAAGGCTGGAGCTTCTTTATTGAAAGAAAACATATAGATTCCTATTGGACCTAAAGAAGCTGGAAGAAAGCGTATTGGATAGGTAAAGACTACATCTTCGTTACTTTAGGATGTGTGGATATGAAAAATATAAAAAGGGAAGGCCTTCTCTTTTGCCTTGCTTCCTACGAAAGGCACTTTTGTAAAAAACGTCAAGTCCAGTACCCTTCAAAAACCCAGTGTTATGGGTGTTGGATTTGATTTAGAAGTGAAGAAGTGATTTTTCGCGCTATATAAGACTCAAAGACAATAAAAGCATCTTGCCTTTTGTTTTACTGTAGCACCTTCTCTTTCATAGAACTTAATTGCTCTTATATTTTCAATGGGCGTTTGCCATTGAATCTCTGGACACTTTGCGCTTCGCGCAAAATTTTTTACCTGTTTAAATAACTGCCTACCGATGCCCTGATTTCGAAAACCATCCTTCACAAATAAACAATCCATGTAAACGTAAAACCCTGCACCCCAAGTGGAGAACTGTTTCATAAAAGTGGTATAGCCTACTATGCGCCTGTCACAAGTCGCAACCCAACATACTAATGTAGGCTGATTTCGGATTAAGCACGATGCCAATTGAATGGACGTGCCAGTCTCATCATATTCCGAGTCCTCATACGTTGCATGTTCTTTGCATAAAACTAGGATTTGATCTAAATCCTCCTTTTGAGCCATTCTAACTTCTATACCTTGATTCATAAACCTTTGTTCTAACAGGCGCATCGCACTGAGGTAGTCGGTGTTGACTCTGTGCCTTGCGTTTCGTAGCCATCTCGTTTCCACCAGTCCAGGCCTCCGATAAGTTCACGTACTTTAAAGCCCAGTTTAGCCATTTCCATTGCCCCTTTTGTAGAACCATTGCAACCAATACCATCACAATAGCAGATGTAAAGCACGTCTCTATCCAAGTTGGAAACCGTATCTTCGTTTATGGTCCGATGTGGAAAATGGACAGCATTCGGAATGTGTTCTTTTTGAAAAGCTGACTCGCTTCTGGTATCAATGATTTGAATAGGTCTTGTTCCTTTATCAAGTTGGGTGAATAGGTCGGCAGAATCCCACTCGAAATTAAGCTTATCCTGGTAGTACTTAATTTGTTCGTTCATATCGCTTTTTTGACAAAAGTGAAGTTTTATTGGTTTGGTTCCACATTCCAAGGTTGAAACGATTTGACTGATAAGTTGAAAATTCTTCAGGTATAAAATTGAACGAATACCTTAGATTGGCACCTATGGACATGAAATATCTTAAATTGATCCGAACTATTGTAGAAGAAGGTAACATTACAAAATCAGCAAATCGACTATTTCTGACCACTTCGGCTTTAAGTCATCAACTTCGAGAGTTCGAGGAGCAAATTGGTACTAAGGTCTTTCTAAGATCCCGTAACAACTGGAAATTAACAGAAGCGGGAGAGGAGGTGTATAAACTGTCTCAAGAAGTTCTCGATAAGGTCGAAGTAACTACATCTAAGATCCAACGCCTCAACGCCGGTTTCGAAGGTGTCATACGACTAAGTGCGGAATGCTATACGTTCTATCATGGTTTTCCAGCCTTTATTCAAAAAATGAAAGCACTCTATCCTGCCATAGACATCCAGTTAAAAATTGGGGCTGGAAGCGATTTGATACAGATGCTACTAAATCATGAACTCGACATTTGCCTGGTTACGGGTAAAACTGAAAATCCGCAAATAGCTTATTTCGAATTATTTGAAGATGAGCTATTCGCCATAATACATAATGAGCATCGATTGGCTCGACACGATTACCTAGATCCTAAGGACTTCAAAAGTGAGCACCTTTTAATCCATTCCTATCCATTAGAAACGGTATCAGTCTTTGAACTCTTCCTTAAACCAGCACTGATAGAACCAGCAAAAATTTCAGCTATCCCAATGACGGAAGTAACATTAGAATTACTCGAGGCGAATATGGGAATTGCTTGTTTTCCAAAGTGGGCGTTGAAATCTCTTTTCATTTCCGATTCACTCAAGTTCATGCGTCTTGGTAAAAATGGGTTGAAAAGGAAGCATTACTTGGTACTAAAATCTTCTCACCTAGAAAAGCCGTTTATTCGTGAGTTTGTAAATAATTTGCAAGAAGAAAAAATCTAACTCTTGATTATAAAACACAAAAAAGGCTCGAAACAATGTTCCGAGCCTTCAATATCTTGAAATTAGCAACGACTAGCTGTTATCTGATTCATCATCAGCATCAGAGATAGAGTTTCTCATATCAGTATCAGCCTGAATATTCTTCAGTTTGTAATAATCCATAATACCCATGTTTCCTGTTCTGAAAGCTTCGGCCATCGCCATAGGAATTTCCGCTTCTGCTAAAATTACCTTCGCACGTGCATCTTGGGCTTTTGCCTTGTTCTCTTGCTCTTCTGCCACTGCCATCGCTCTTCTTTCCTCAGCTTTTGCTTCCGCCACTTTTAGGTCAGCTGCGGCTTGATCCGTTTGCAGCTTTGCTCCAATGTTCGTACCTACATCGATATCGGCGATATCAATAGAAAGGATTTCAAACGCTGTACCGGAATCCAACCCTCTTTGAAGCACAAGCTTTGATATCTTATCAGGATTTTCCAAAACCGCGCTGTGCGTGTCAGCAGAACCAATCGAAGTGACAATTCCTTCTCCAACTCTAGCCAGAATAGTTTCCTCTCCAGCTCCCCCAACTAACTGCTGGATGTTAGCTCGCACGGTAACCCGTGCCTTAGCGATGAGTTGTATTCCATCCGCGGCCACTGCAGCTACAGAAGGCGTATTAATTACTTTCGGGTTTACCGAGATTTGCACCGCTTCGAATACATCACGACCAGCTAGATCAATCGCAGTAGCCTGCTTAAACGTTAAATTAATATTTGCCTTGTCAGCTGAAATCAACGCTTTAATAACTTGAGGGACGTTTCCTTGTGCGAGGTAATGCGTCTCCAAATCCGAAGTCTTCAGCTGACGACGTGGAGAGTCTTCATCATCTTGCACAGTTAGACCTGCTTTAGTTGCCGTAATCAGAGAATTGACCACAATGGAAGGCGGTACTTTTCGAATTCTCATGAAGATCAGCTCAAACAAACTCACCTTTACCCCAGAGAAAACAGCGGTAATCCACAAGTTGACCGGGACGAAGTATAAGAAAATGACTAGTCCAATTAAGGACGCAAAGAAGATTATGACTATTGGTAATAGCGCCATAGATGTTTATTTATTAAGTAATCGGTTCGACAATTATTTTTTTACCTTGAATCTGGATGATGCGAATTTTCAAATTTTCGGAAATATAGTTCCCTTGTGAAGTTACTTCAAACTCCTGATCGAAAAAAAGGGCTTTTCCCATAGGTTTTAAAATGGAAACAGAAAGTCCTTCTTGTCCGACCTCAAGATGGATGCTTTCCTCTACATGAGCTTTTCCCTCCATTACCTTTTTCAGCGCAAACTTATCCCAAGCGTTAGTTTTAAATCCATAAATTAAAGATCCAACAAATAGAATACCCGTGATAAAGAGGGTTAGAAAACCCGTCGTGTTTCCAAAAGTAGAAAACGCCAAATAGATGCCATATCCAGCGATCAGAAATCCTATCACCCCGACGAACGTTGTGCCAGGGAGAAAGATGATTTCCAAAACAATAAGGCCAATTCCAAATAGCAAAACGCCAATGAGTAATATCCAGTCTGTCATACAAATATCCGTTATATTGAAACCCTTAGAGCCTTACACTTTTGGTCACTATACTGTTCATTTAACTACTCAATAAGCTCTCGCAAAAATCACACGTCTGCTAGAAGGGTTGCCTGAATACATACAAGTTCCCTCTTCGTCCTCCGCATCTAATGGTATACAACGTATGGTAGCCTTTGTTTCGTTTTTAATCTTTTCTTCCGTTTCAGCAGTGCCATCCCAATGAGCAGCTATGAAACCACCTTCATTATCCAATAGCTTCTTGAACTCTTCATAAGTATCGGCCTTGTGGGTAGACTCTGTTCGGAATGAAAGTGCTTTTGAATAAATATTCGTTTGTATTTCTTCTAGTAGTGAAGTGATCGTGTTGGTTAGATTTTCATCGTTGGCTACAAATTGCTTCTCACGAGTATCCCTTCGGGCTAGTTCAACAGTACCTTTTTCCAAATCCTTTGGGCCGATAGCTACGCGAACCGGAATGCCTTGCAGTTCGTATTGCGCAAATTTCCATCCCGGCGTTTGTTCACGACGATCATCAAATTTTACCGAAACACCTTTTGACTTGAGCTCTTCATAAAGCTTATTGGCTACGCCAGAAACTTTTTCAAGCTGCTCGTCCCCTTTAAATATAGGAACAATTACTACCTGAATCGGTGCTAACTTCGGAGGTAATACAAGCCCTTGATCGTCAGAGTGGGCCATAATCAAAGCTCCCATCAGTCGAGTACTCACACCCCACGAGGTTCCCCAGACTAAATCTAGCTTTCCTTCTTTATTCGAAAATTTAACATCAAACGCTTTTGCAAAATTCTGACCTAAGAAGTGCGATGTTCCAGCCTGCAAAGCCTTACCGTCTTGCATCAATGCTTCAATACAATAGGTATCCTCCGCACCAGCGAATTTCTCACTTTCGGTTTTCACACCCTTTATTACCGGTACCGCCATGAAGTTTTCAGCAAAGTCAGCATAAACTTCAAGCATCTGCTTCGTTTCCGCCACGGCTTCGTCTTTAGTGGCATGTGCAGTATGGCCCTCCTGCCATAAAAATTCTGCTGTTCTTAGAAAAAGACGAGTTCTCATCTCCCAACGAACGACGTTTGCCCATTGGTTAACCAATATGGGAAGGTCTCGATAGGATTGAATCCAATTTTTATAGGTATTCCAGATAACCGTCTCCGAAGTAGGCCTCACGATTAGTTCTTCTTCAAGGCGTGCGTCGGGATCTACCACAACCCCACCTTTTGCTTCGTCGTTTTTAAGTCTGTAATGCGTTACTACTGCACACTCTTTAGCAAAGCCTTCGACATGATCGGCTTCTTTGCTCAAATAGGATTTAGGAATGAATAATGGAAAGTAAGCATTTGAGTGGCCAGTTTCTTTAAACATCCTGTCCAGTTCTGCTTGCATTTTTTCCCAAATAGCGTAGCCGTAAGGCTTTATGACCATAGAACCGCGTACCGCTGAGTTCTCCGCGAGGTCTGCTCTTTTTACCAATTCATTATACCATGCTGAATAATCTTCAGATCTTTTTGGTAATCCTTTTCCCATTTTTATGTGTTTGGTATGATAATTGCGTTATTACTTTATATAAGGCTCCAAAGATATGCCAATTGACATAATATAGCTTCCATCAAAATTGATCGACATGAAACGTAAGTTAATTTTATATGCCCTAATCACAACTGCTTTTATCGTAGGTTCTAATAATCACTTCGCTTTCTCTCAAGAAGTAGATGATATGTATTTCACTTCCAAAGACCGAAAGGCCGTAGAATCAACTCCAAAAGCAAAAAAGAAATCTTCCTCTACAAGTTATGTTCCGTCTCAACCGCAAAGAGAAGAAGTGGCAACTCCAACAAAGGTCAGCGACGAAACTATTTCTGAATACTATTATGAGAGTCGGGAGGATGAGGAGCCATATGTTCAAGAGACCGTACCCGAAGCTCCTTTAGATGATCGACGGGAACAAACGGTAATAAATAATTACTACAATAGTGATTCATTCAATGACCCCTGGTACAGACCATGGCGAGGAGGCTATTGGGGACGAAATTGGAATTCTTTTTATTCTCCTTGGGCCTGGAATGTCAACTTTAGCTTGGGTCAAAACTGGTGGCTATCGACCAATTATGGTTATAACTGGTGCTATGATCCTTGGTTCGATCCATGGTTTAACAATTTTGCCTACGTATCATGGGGGAGACCCGGGAGAAGAGCTTACTGGCAAAGAAGATACTGGTCAAACGCATACTTCGGTGGAGGACGCTATTACCGTCAAGATGCTCGGGTAGCGGTTGCTCCTAATGTATTACCTAGAAGGCAAGTGGTTACGGGATCAAGATCTTCAAGAAGGAGAAGCAGTATACGACCCGCCGTGTCGAGTTCTAGAAACTTGCAGGTTGCAAGGACTGGTCGATCCTCTCGGTCATCGGCAAATACGACACGTATTAGAAGCTATAACTCTTCATCCAGAAATTCGGCTAGTCGATCAGCCAGAACTTCTGCAAATACAAGAACTTCAAACCCTTCAAGTAGATCTGCTTACACGCAATCTTCGCGATCAAGAACTAGTTATAGCGGACGATCGTCAAATGGAAATACAAGAAGCCGTACATCGACTACTTATAGGAACACAGCGCCAACACGATCTTCATACTCTAGGAGCTCCACAAGATCAGGTGGTAATAACTCTAGAGTGACTCCGTCAACCACACGAAGTCGTTCTACGTATTCTCGCGGAGCAAGAACCAGTGGTGGCAGCTCGAGATACTCAAGCGGATCTGGAAATAATAGCGGAAGTAGGTCTAATACGACGTACTCTCGATCTGGAAGATCTAGTAGTTCTAGCAATTCGTACTCGAGATCGCCAAGAACAAGTAATTCGTCTTCTTCGAACTACTCCAGTCCAAGATCTAGCTCTAGTAGCAGATCAAGTTCATCATACTCGAGGCCGTCGACTAGCAATTCCAGAAATTCTTCTAGCAGTTCGTCCTATTCAAGATCTCCAAGAACAAGAACTTCGTCTTCTTCAAGCTACTCGGCTCCTAAGTCTACTTCGCGAAGTAGTTCAGGATCTAGCTCCTCGTATTCGAGAAGTCGAAGTTCGTCTTCGAGTTCAAGCGGCAGGTCATCCTCTTCGTCATATTCGAGAAGCAGAAGCTCTTCATCTGGTTCTAGTTATAACAGAAGCTCTAGCGGTAGTTCGCGGTCTTCTAGTTCGGGAAGAAGCTCTGGATCATCTTCAGGAAGAAGTTCAAGAAGTAGACGTTAGATCGCTATATTCATTATTTGACTTTAACACATTTAAAATAAAGTTCTAGAGGTTTTGCAATCAAAACCTCTGGAATACTCAGCGGACCAAAGAAATTTGAGCATGCACCTATTCTCTTCTATCGCGGCTGAGATACTAGACATTATTAGTTGTATTTACTATGAAAATTAAAAGAATAGCAGTAGCCCTTACGGCCATTATCTCTTCAACATTCGGGATCGCCCAATCTTCGATTGTTGAAAACTCCTTATTGTTAAACTCTACTCAGTTAACCGGAAGCGCTCGTACCATGTCTATTGGCGGGGCCATGGGAGCGCTGGGTGGTGATATCTCATCCGCTAGCCTTAATCCCGCAGGGCTAGGTATGTTCAACCGATCATCCTTTTCAGTTACGCCGAGCATCGACTTTCACGAAGTAACCGCAAATGTTGGAAACGAGCAGTTTTCAGACTTTCGGCTCAATGCCAATATCAATCAGATAGGTGTTGTGTTTAACGACTCCAAGAGGGACTTTCTTAACGAGAAGTTCAAGGGACACACATTTGCTTTTAACATTTCTAGGGTTCGTGACTACCAAAACGTATACAACTATCAGGGAGCATCACGGAATTCGATCGTCGATTTCTTTCTAGAAGAAGCCGCATTTTTAGGAGAGGGACCAAGATTTGATGAAAATAATAACCAATTCACCGCATTCAATTCAGACTACGCCTATCTGGCTTTTGAGAATTACCTAATTGGAAAATTCTCTGACTTCAACATCATTGACGGTAGGATTGAGGCTACACCAGACCCTGAACGTATCAACAGCTTCGTGGAAGGCGAGTCCCTGCAAAACTCCACGGTTAGCACAAAAGGAAGTCACTATTCTATTGACCTATCATGGGGTGCTAACTACGATGACAAAGTATTTTTTGGAGCTGCAATAGGCTTTCAAACCTTAAGGTATCGTGTGACTGATGAATACCGTGAGTTTGAATACTTATTGGAAGATGGATCAATTGACGATGTTGTTCAGGAAATAAGGTTAAACGATCAAAGACTTGTAACGGGAAATGGTGTAAACCTTAGGTTAGGCGCTATTTTCAAACCTGCAGACTTTTTAAATCTCGGCATTAGTTACCAAACACCTACCCTTATGGCAATCGATGAAGAAAACGATTTCAACCTTTCCGTGACATATGGCGATTACTTATATGTCGAAGGCGATGATGAGCAAGAGCTATCTGCCATTAGTGGCCTTGTGGGTGAGAGCAGACTTCATCAGTCATCATATACAGTCCTTGTTCCTGGAAAGATAACTTTAGGAGGAGCATTTTTCTTTGGCAAGTATGGCTTTGTCAGCGCTGACCTCGACTATATCAACTATCAAAATACTAACGTGAGATCCGACGAGCTTGATGTAACACCTGAAAATAATGACATCAGTGCCAATCTTGGTAGCGTATGGAATTATAGAGTTGGAGGAGAATTAAGATTGGAACAATTTAGATTAAGAGCAGGATACAACAGAGTCAATAATCCATTCAACAATGCCCTCGGCGCAATAGAAGAAAATGTTACTTTCGGACTAGGCTTTCGAAACTCAAATTACTTCGTTGATTTAACGACAGTATTAGCTACTCCAGCGCAGGCTACTTCACAGGCTTATTCACTTACAAATCCTGACAATGACATTCCTGTAGCTCAGATATCTCGAAATACGTCGAGACTAGCTTTAACGTTTGGAATCAACTTCTAATTTGGCGTTAAGCTCAGTGTAAACTAATTGAGCCATCTGCTGTTTAGTATAGGTTTCTGAATCTCTAATTTCAATCTGGGAGCTTTTGTAAAAAGGCTCCCTTTTTTCGAGCTTTTCTACTATTCCCTTTTTTAGATCCTCTTTTTCCATCTGATTCACCAAAGGTCGGTGACTAGCCTTTGCTAACCGCCTGACCAAATCATCAATTCCCACATGAAGGTAAACGGTGACTCCGTTTTCGTTCATTTGCTGCATGTTATCATAAAAGCAAGGAGCTCCCCCACCAGTCGCAATAATATAGTTGCCATCTAAACCATATGTTTTGGTCAACGCAGCTTTTTCCAATTCGCGAAAAGCAGTCTCGCCTTGCTGTTCGAAAATATCGGCAATACGCATTCCTGTGCTTTGTACAATTTGCTCGTCCAAGTCAATAAGTTCATAATGAGGGAGAAGCGGTAATAAATTAATCCCTAAAGTGGATTTTCCACTGCCCGGCATACCTACGATATAAACTCTCATCGTGCTAATAACTTCTTTACTTCCTCAGGTGATGGGACATCGTTATAATGCCACTTACCAAGCACTACTCCATCTCTGAATAATAAAATCCCTGGGTTGGAACGAATCATAGCCTTGAGCACAGTAGCATCTACAAAATAGTAGGGAGTGGCCAACTGCACTTCATGGCGGTATTTTTCAAATGACTTTCCATCCGATGAGGTAATCGCCCAAACATCTATTTCAGTTTCCATAGTCAACGTGAGCTTATTGATTTCCTCGGTCATAGACCTGTCTACCTTATCCACCTTATGTACAGCAACCAATAATTTTGTTCCTTTTAGCGATTCTTGTGTCACATCGGCCTCATCATTCCAAATAGCATAATCCTGAATCTTCGGTGTGGCCTCCTCAGGGTTCAAAAGCTTCATCTCTTTAAAGGTATAAGCCTTGTCATATTTATCCAGTTCGTACTCTTGACCATCCTTAGTCATAATGTATTTGTATTTAGGCTTGGCAGCTGGTTTCATCTGTTTGCCAATATCATTCCCGACTTTATAGGGTCTAAAATCAATAAACGGTAAGTGCGCAATGGCATAAAAAGCGATACCTAACGTCAGTAGGGTACTCACGGAGATCATGAAATCTCCTCGAAACGGCACCTCACTGAAGCCAATTAGCCGTTTACGATATGCTACTAGTAAGACAATGAGAAGAAGCAGAACAATATCTTTAGTGAAAGACTCCCATGGCGTAAGCTTAATCGCATCTCCGAAGCAACCACAATCGGTCACTTTGTTAAAGTAGGCAGAATAAAATGTGAGGAAGGTAAAAAATACAATCAGGCCAAGTGCTACCCATGACGTGTACTTCATTCGGTAATTAAACAAAATCGCAATACCCAATACTACCTCAAAGACAACGAAGATAACCGCAATGGGAAGCGCTAGTGGCACAAAAAACCCAAAAAAAGAGGCGATGTCTTCTGAAAAGACATGAAAGTATTCTTCCATTTTTATTGCAGTGCCAATAGGATCATTTACTTTGATCAATCCCGAGAAAATGAATAAGGCTCCAACAAAAAACTTACAGACATTAACTAGATATTTCATGTGTATTCGTTTAGCTCCCAGTACCACCCGCCCGGCGGCCTAGAAAGAATTCGCGATAAACTCATTCATCCTCTGTGCTATGTTTGGGATTCTAAGTTTATATTCATTTATTCAAACTCATTTATCTCGTAACAATCTTATATCAACCAAGTTTTGCAGTGGTCAATAATAATTCAGTTGAGTGTCAAACTCACTTTATGCTACTTGATAATCTAGCTTTATCAAGCAAAAAACAGAATAATTGATAATATCTTGATAATTGGCATCAACACCTTCTGAAACTAAGGTACTTCCTTGATTATCCTCTATTTGTTTTACTCTCAAAAGTTTCATCAATATAATATCTGTCATGGAAGAAACGCGCATTTCACGCCAAGCTTCTCCATAATCGTGATTTTTTCGAAGCAATAGTTGAAGTGTATCGTCGGCCATTTTATCATATAGCGGTGCTATCTCCTCGGTTGGAATTTCCATACGATCGTCTTCATTGTAGGATATTTGCATCATAGCCATAATACAATAGTTGATCATGGCAACAAATTCTCCCTCAATGGATTCATCTACCATTTGCGTCTGTTTCTCCTGAATAGAACGAATGCGTTTTGCCTTGATAAAAATCTGATCCGTAATTGACGGAAGTCGAAGAATCCTCCACGCCGTTCCGTAGTCTTTTGTTTTCTTGGTAAAAAGACTTTTACACGCTGCGATTACTTGCCTATATTCGCTTATACTTTTCTCCTCCAACCTTTACTTTTTTCGCTAAAATAATTGATTTTGACATCTAGACTCTCGAATTCCATCAAATATAGTATGAATGTCGGTGGTCGATTGGTAGACCTTTCGTCTCCCAAAGTAATGGCCATACTAAATACAACGCCAGACTCTTTTTATAGCGGTAGCCGCCACGAACAGGTGGATGATGCTCTAAAAAATGTTGAAAAGTTGATTTCAGAAGGTGCTGACTTCATTGATATCGGTGGATACTCTACACGACCGGGAGCTGATCATGTGTCTATAGCTGATGAAGTTCAACGGACAAGCACGGTTATTCAGGCAGTCATGAAACATTTTCCTGAAGTCATGATCTCCATCGATACGTTTAGAACTGAGGTAGCTTCTGCCGCATTAGACAGTGGCGCACTAATTGTAAATGATGTCTCTGGTGGTCAGTTAGATGATCGAATGTTTGAGTTGGTAGGAAATCGGAAAGTTCCCTATATCCTCACGCATATGAGAGGCACGCCCCAGACGATGGCCAATCAGACGATATATGAGGACTTACTTAAAGACGTAGTGACCTACTTCGCTCATAAGCTAGAACAGCTACGGTCACTTGGAGCACTTGATGTAATCATAGATCCCGGTTTTGGGTTTGCAAAGAATCTCGATCAAAATTATTTCCTGCTCAAAGAGTTGGAATATTTTAAATCCTTGGAAGCACCTGTTCTTATCGGGCTTTCACGAAAAAGTATGCTGTACAAGCTACTGGATATAACGGCAGATGCGGCGTTGAACGCCACAACTGCAGCTCATATGATTGCGCTGCAAAATGGTGCAAATATCTTACGTGTTCATGATGTAAGGCCGGCTGTTGAAGCCATTAAAATTTTTAACTACACAAAACATGTTGTTGTTTAAAATCGGTTTTCTAGAAATTACCTGGGTCGATATCATTGATATCTTCTTGGTCTCCCTGCTCATCGGTCAGGTTTATAAGCTGATGAAAGGTAGCGTAGCCATTAAAGTGTTTCTCGGTTTTCTCTTTTTATTTCTCGCGTTCTTAATTGTCAACGCCGCACAAATGGAACTACTTGGAGGTATTCTTGGGGAATTTATGGGGTTAGGGGTACTTACGGTGATTATCCTTTTCCAGCAAGAGATCCGCAAGTTCTTACTTGTCATTGGAAAAACATCCGTTTTTGATGAGAATACGCTATTCCGATTTCGTTTCATGAGCAAAAGAGGGTATTCAGGTTCTAGTGTGAATATCAATCCAATCATGGACGCCCTAAAGTCCTTGGCTAACTCAAAAACCGGAGCGCTTCTCGTCATCTCTAAAAATTCAGAACTTAAATTCTACGCCGAATCCGGAGATAGGCTTGACGCTCTAGTGTCAAAAAGGCTATTAGTTTCCATATTCAATAAAAATAGTCCACTGCACGACGGTGCTATTATCTTGCTTAGTGGGCGTATAGTCGCTGCTCGATGTATTCTTCCTGTATCCGAACGTGCCGATTTACCTGCTCAATATGGACTAAGACATAGAGCAGCACTCGGAATGTCCGAAAATACAGACACCCTAATTGTAGTCGTCTCTGAGGAAACTGGCCAGATGTCGGTGGCTCAAAATGGAGTTATTACCAACAATATTGGTAGCCTTGAATTGAGAAAGAAAATCAACGAATATTTGCAATCCGATGACAGCTTAAGTTTTGGGCGGTTTTGGCAATCAAAAAAACCGGCCGAAGAGCCAGCAGCAACAGGCGAAGCCTAGAATTTCCAAAACATGTTGTGATAATTTCGGTTATAACCAAAAAATTAAAAATTGAAGAAAGGCGTTTTACTTGTTAACCTTGGTACACCAGATAGTACTTCGGTTCCAGATGTTAGAAAATACTTAAGAGAGTTCTTATTGGATAAAAGGGTTATTGATATTCCAACCATACCCAGAAATTTATTGGTAAATGGAATCATTGCTCCTTTTCGTGCTCCTAAGTCAGCAGCAGAGTATCGCAAACTATGGACCGAACAGGGATCTCCGCTCAAAGTATACAGTGAATCCATGGTAGCCTTGTTGCAAAATATGCTAGGTGAAGAATATGTGGTCGCGTTAGGTATGCGTTATCAGAGTCCCTCTATCGCTTCGGGTCTGGAAAAACTAATCGAGCAAGACGTAGAAAGCATATTGGTAGTTTCTCTTTTTCCACAATACGCGTCAGCTACTACTGGATCTGTAGTGGATAAGGTGATGGAAATCGCTAAAAACTGGCAAATCATTCCAAATATCTCTTTTGTCAATAAATTCTTTGACCATCCACTTTTCATTCAAACCATTGTAGAGCGTGCGAAAGAGCAAATGACAAGTGATCACTACGATCATTATGTTTTCTCTTATCATGGACTTCCTGAGAGACAAATTATTAAGGGCTCTGTAAAAGAGTATTGTAAACTCGGAACTTGTTGCAATACCTATGAGAAGCGTAATCAATACTGTTACCGGGCACAATGCTTCCAAACTTCCTATTTGATAGCAGATGCCTTGGAGTTGAAGCCGGAGCAATACACGATTTGCTTTCAGTCAAGGCTAGGAAAAACACCATGGATACAACCGTACACAGAAGATGTCGTCATTGATCTGGCGAAGAAAGGTAAGAAAAAAGTCCTGGCTTTCTCTCCGGCTTTTGTAGCTGACTGTCTGGAGACTACCATCGAAATCGGAGAAACATATAAAGAAGATTTCGAACATCACGGTGGTGAGAAGTGGCAACTAGTGGAAAGCTTAAATGAACACCCTCTTTGGATAGAATGCCTCAAGCAATTAGTGGAAGAAAACCAATAATCAACCTTACGGCAAAAGTGAAGGAATATTGATTTATTCGTTCTTTGTGAATTAAAGTAATTCGATTAGTGTTTTGACCTAAAACATTGAGGTGAATTATAACGACTTAGCATTTACAGATCAAGTTCTTCAGATGCAAGAAAAATACGGCAGCAAGGCTGCGTATGAAAAAATGAAGGACAGAAACGATAGAAGTGGCTTGGGAGATCATGAAGTACAGTTTATTGAGGAAATGGATCACTTCTTTATGGCTACTATAGGGGAAAATAATTTTCCGTACATCCAGCACCGTGGCGGGCCTAAAGGATTCCTAAAAGCGCTAAATGAAAAGCAGATTGCATTTATCGATTTTGTAGGAAACAAACAATACATTTCGCTTGGTAATCTATCCACAAATAATAAAGTATCCCTTTTTCTAATTTCTTATCCCCATAGGGCCAGATTAAAAATTTACGCAGAAGCAGAAGTAGTCTCTATTGAAGACAATCAAGACCTATTTGAGCAACTAAAGCCTATGGATTATTCTTTCAGACCTGAGCGTATTATTATTTTCAATGTAAAAGCATTTGATTGGAATTGTCCCCAACATATTACTGAGCGATTTACTACAGAAGAGGTCAATATCGTATTAGCGGGTGCTCAGAAAAAGATTAAATTATTAGAAACTCAAAATGAAGAACTCAAAAATCAACTAGGCCAGGCCAATGACTAAACAAATATTTTTAGATTTGAAAAAATTGAATCTGAACCGATGTGTCTAATATTCTTCGCTTGGAAAAAACACCCTAAGTTAGATCTTATCATGCTCGCTAATCGCGATGAATACCTGGACAGGCCTACGGAAAGAATACGGTATTGGAAAGATAAACCCAATATCCTCGCCGGTCGTGATCTTGACAAGATGGGAACCTGGATGGGCGTATCCGAACAGGGACGGTATGCGGCAGTTACTAATTTCCGCAACCCAAGGCTTATGAAGCCAGACTCGAAATCTAGAGGGAAATGGGTAAGCCACTTTTTAGAAAATCAGGATACCTCTCTAGAAAAATTCCCTTCTTCACTAGGTGATATAAAGTCTTATAATCCCGGTAATTTACTTTTTGGAGATACCCACGAGCTTTGGTACTTGAATAATGTCGATGCCCAAGTTAAAAAGTTGGAACCAGGCATATACGGCCTTAGCAATTCATTGTTAGATACGCCCTGGCCTAAGTTAGAATCTGGTAAAAAATTATTTTCTGAAATGGTTTCTCATGAGGATCTAGATGAAAATGCGCTCTACCAGATGATGACAGATCAGAAAAAGGCTCCCGACCATAAGCTTCCAAGAACAGGCATCTCTATGGAAATGGAAAGGAAGCTATCTTCAAGATTTATAAAAATCGACAACTACGGGACGCGCTGTACAAGTTTATTAACTATCGATAAGGATGGTCTGGTTAACTTTAGCGAGAAATCATATGAACAGAACTCAAAATTAACTTATCAATTTAAAATTCAGACGACGTGAAAAAATTACTCTACTTCTTTATTGGCTTAGCTTTCGTCATCACTGCGTGTAGCGATGGGGATGAAAGTAATGCAAACTTTAGTCCTTTAGAAGACGCTCCCGGTCTACCAACATTAGATGAAACAAAGCAAGATAGTATCGACTCTGTTAAGGCAGTTTTAGATAAAATTAAACAAGACAGCATAGATGCGGCCAGTGCAATTCTTAATGGTAAAATATTTGGTAATGACTGGACCTTAATGAGTGCAAAAGCAATTCACGAAAGTTTGGATAACCGGTATAACATAGAGTTCTATGGTGAAGACCTTTCAAACGTGTGTAGCACAATCGCTGTTCAGACGCCACATTTATTTACTTTCGTTACTGATGCTGTTGGCCGTTACGAATACCCTGCGGAAACACTGATTCAAAACATGGAATTTCGAAAAGGTGATGGAACCAGAGAGCGGAATTCCTCTGGTTTTATCCAGATTATAGAGATCACCGGTAATACAATAATTGGAATTGCAGATGTTACCGTCGATGATGACAACTTTGTAAAGGGTGCATTTACCGCCACGATCTGTCAATAGACTGAAATAACATCCAAAAATCTGATGGTAGACATCCAAAAAGTAGAACTCAGAAAATTACAGCTGGATGACTACCATCAGCTTCGCGAATCCATGGAAGAGGCCTATCAAAACTGGCCTTCAGCTGTTTGGAGTTCTAAAGAACTGACAGCACTTATCAACACCTTTCCGGATGGTCAAATTGCAGTAACGGTAAACGATATCGTTGTTGGCTGTTCTTTGTCAATTATTGTTGACTACAAAAAGTTTTCCGACAATCATACTTATAAGCAGATAACAGGAGACTACTCCTTTGATACACACAATGATAAAGGTGATGTCCTTTATGGGTTAGAAGTTTTCATCCACCCAGAGTATAGAGGGAAACGACTAGGTAGAAGATTGTATGATTACCGCAAAGAATTCTGTGAACAGCTGAATCTCAAAGCTATCATTTTTGGTGGGAGAATACCCAACTACTACAAGCATCAAGAATTAAAGCCTGGTCAATACATCGAGCAGGTGAGGATGAAAGAAATTCACGATCCTACACTGACTTTCCAAATATCGAATGACTTTCATGTTCTTAGGGTACTAAAAGGATATATGCCTGGAGACATGGAATCCAAAGAGTATGCAGTTTTACTGCAATGGAATAACATCTATTATACAGAACCTGAAGACCTTGTTCCTGCCCATGTAGATAAATCTGTCATCAGACTTGGTCTGGTGCAGTGGCAAATGCGTGCTTACAACGCCATGGATGACTTAATGGAGCAATCTGAGTTTTTCGTAGATGCGGTATCAAGCTATCAATGCGACTTCGCCGTTTTCCCGGAGTTTTTTAACGCACCACTGATGGCCAAGTACAACCACTTATCCGAATCAGAAGCAATTCGTAAACTCGCTGAGTATACCGATGAAATTAGAGAGAGGTTTGTACAGCTGGCTATCCAATACAATGTGAACATTATTGCAGGTAGTATGCCTAAGCGACAAGATGATGATCACTTATATAACATTGGATATTTATGCAGAAGGGATGGTACGTTTGAAGAATATGAAAAAATTCATGTCACACCGGACGAAGAAAAGTTTTGGGGTATTACGGGTGGAAGTAGGCTTAAGACCTTTGATACGGATTGTGGTAAAATAGGAATTTTGATTTGTTACGATGTCGAGTTTCCTGAACTAGCAAGAATATTAGCGTTAGAAGGAATTAACATTTTATTCGTTCCTTTCCTGACCGATACGCAGAACGGGTACTCTCGCGTAAGGCATTGTGCTCAAGCTCGAGCCATAGAAAATGAGTGTTATGTCGCTATAGCTGGGAGTGTAGGTAACCTACCTAAAGTGCATAACATGGACATTCAGTTTGCTCAATCTATGGTGTTTACGCCATGCGATTTCTCATTTCCAAGTGATGGTATAAAAGCGCAAGCAACCCCAAATGCAGAAATGATGCTCGTGGCAGATGTCGATACGCAGCTTCTTAATCAGTTACACAACCAAGGAAGTGTTCGTAACCTTAAAGATAGGCGTGAAGACGTTTATGAAATAAAGTTTAAAAAATAAGGGAAAGGTCAGTAACCCTTATTTCCCTGACTTCTTTGCCCAATTATCCCTTAACGTTACCGTTCTGTTGATGACCAGTTTATCATCTGTAGAATCTTCATCCACTCTAAAGTAACCTTGACGTTCGAATTGAAATTGATAATTTGGCTTCATAGCACTGAGAGAAGGTTCTACCTTAGCGTTAATCACTTGTAGAGAAGAATCGTTCAAGTGATTTTTAAAGTCGTCGTCGATGTCATTAAGATTTTCTGTTTTAAACAGTCGATCATAAAGTCTGATTTCGGCATCAACGGCATGCTTTGCCGAAACCCAGCCTAGCGTACCCTTTACCTTTTTACCCGACGTATCCTGTCCACTTTTAGTATCAGGGTCATAAGTACAATACACCTCCTCTATTTCGCCATCGGCATTTTTCATAAAATCATGGCAATGGACGATATAGGCAAACTTTAACCTGACTTCACGATCTGGTCCTAGCCTAAAGAATTTCCTAGGTGAAGGAGGATTTTCCATAAAATCAGACCGATCAATGTATAACTCGTTCGAAAATGGTAAGTCCCTTTTTCCTTTTTCTGGCTGCTCAGGGTTATTCGTGGCTTGAAGGGTTTCTTCGCCTTCATAATTGGTAATAATAAGCTTGATGGGATTGAGGACACCAAGCTTTCGGTCCGCGATCTGATTTAAATCTTCACGAACACAATTCTCTAATAGGGCTAAGTCAATGATTCCGTCACGTCTGGCTACCCCAATTTTTTGAGCAAATACCTTTAGTGCTTTAGGTGTATACCCTCTTCTTCTAACCCCTGAAATAGTAGGCATACGTGGATCATCCCAGCCAGAAACCAAATTGTTCTCGACAAGTTCGAGCAGCTTTCGTTTGCTCATCACCGTGTAAGTAAGGTTTAGTCTTGCGAATTCATACTGCCTCGAAGGAAAAATTTCAAGCTCCTGTATAAACCATTCATACAAAGGTCTATGCACTTCAAATTCAAGTGTACAAACCGAGTGAGTAATCTTCTCAATAGAGTCACTTTGCCCATGAGCAAAGTCATAGTTTGGATAGATACACCACTGGTCACCAGTTCTATGATGATTGACTTTTTTAATCCTATACATCACTGGGTCTCGCATGTGCATATTAGGAGAAGTCATGTCTATTTTGGCACGAAGTACACATGCCCCTTCGTCAAACTTCCCGTCCTTCATGTCTTGGAAAAGTTGTAAACTTTCCTCTACCGGACGATTTCGATAGGGACTTTCTATTCCCGGTTCTGTTGGGTTTGTTCTACCCTTGCTGATCTCCTCCGCTGACTGTTCATCAATATAGGCTTTGCCCTTTTTGATCAGATCACAAGCGAAGTCATACAACTGATCAAAATAGTCTGAGGCATAAAACTCTTGCTCTCCCCAACTAAAACCTAGCCAATTGATGTCCTTCTTAATCGAGTCTACATACTCCTGGCTTTCTTTTTCCGGGTTGGTATCATCGAAGCGTAGGTTGCATTTCCCCTGGTATTTCTCGGCAAGACCAAAATTTAAACATATTGACTTGGCATGACCCAAATGAAGGTAGCCGTTTGGCTCAGGAGGAAACCTCGTGACGATATTTCCATCGTACTTATCTTCTTTGAGTTGGTTTTCAATAATCTGCTCAATGAAATTCAGCGAGTCTTTAGCAACAATTTCAGCCTCTTTGTCCATCTAACCTACTTAATAAATACCTTTAACTAGTGCATCACACCTTTTGATTCCATTGTTACATCAATCTCATCAACTAAATATGATTACTATTTCTTATATGAAAACGCAAGTTTAGCGAATACTCTCATTAGTTCAACTAAACCATGGCGTATGCTTAATCGCTAGATATCATTTTTTGGTGTTGGGTGAATACGCATCCTATGAACAAAATTGGACTTAATTTCCTCCACACTCAACATCATTTTTCGAAGTTCACCACGGCTGTACTTTTCAGCTTGATCGTCGTAATAGCGGCTGAATGGACTACCAGATTGCCCAGTTGGAATGATCCCCCAGCTGTTGTTCTCCACGTCCGATAAGTCTATGATTCGTCTAGTCGATGGGCCAAATTTGATTTTGTATTCTCCAGACTTGCTATATGAAAAACCCTGATTGTTAACTGTTTCTAGTCCTCCATCCATACCAAATGGTCCTACGTTAATATATGGACGTAATATTTCCATCACCCCAAAGGGGTGTTCATGAACAAGCACGTGTTGATCTTCCCAAGAAATATCTTCTGGATTACCATCTAAGATCTCACTTAACTCATCTACGGCTTTTTGAAACGCGGTCAAAACAATGGTTTCTTGAGTTTCCTTCTGAGGTGTGGAGACATTATCCCACCAAACAGATGTCGCGTTACCAAACAAAATAGGTATTGAGCGTCGGATGAGGTGTGAGTCTAAAAATATCTCAAAATGTTCACCCAGTTCATCACTAGTGGTCATTTCTAAGAGGTAGTACAGAAACTTTTGAAACAGTAGAGGTTCTACTTTATCTCGTTCATACTTCGCATTCCAGTTGATCAAAAGGTCTGCATATTTTTGACCTTTAATTATAGAAGCAAGCGTGTCGATTAGCAGTTTATTCGAAGGTGAATAGTTGTCCAACAAGAGCTCCCGAAAATCCTCCATGCCTAGCTTATCCTTTGCCTCTAACCTCTCCTGAATAACCTGTGCTCTATCTTCAGGAAGATAGTAACCCGGATAATTCATGCCTTCTACTTTTCCTTGACGATTATTTGCCGTGTAAACGAAACCATTTTCCGGATTGCTAGCGATTGGATTTCGATCTGCAGATATATAGTCTACCTCGAAAACCTGACTGTCTAGACTATTGATGAGCTTGCTATTTATACCCTCTTCGCGTTTGAACAGTTTGGCACAAGCACGCCAACCAATATTTCCCAAGTGATCTGCACCCATAAAATTTAAGCCAGGAGCATGAATTCTTTCGGTATGCTTAATGAATTCATCAAAAGTCTTTGCCCGATTAATGGCATAAAAAGACTCCAAAAGATAGTTTTCATTTTTTAAGTTAGCCCACCATAGGCTCACCGCCTGATCGGAATGAACAGAGGTCATGACATCATTGATGATTGGCCCTTTGTTGGTTCTTCGAACTATAAAGTCTATTACTCCACTATCACTGACGTTAATTTTCTCCGTGATGACTTCAAGTTTTTCCCACGCAACACCATTCCAATAGCGATTAGAATCCTTTGGATGAAGCTTCTCATAGTAAAAATCCATATCGTCATTGACGAACATGGTCAGCCCCGTGGCTAGATGCTTATTATGTTGAAGAACCGCAAAGGGTACACCCGGTAAGTAGTGACCATATAAGGATAGGTCGGGTGTCTCAATATGTGCCTCATACCATGTTGCTGGCTGCTGAAAACCAATGTGTGGATCGTTTGCGAAAAGAGCTCCTCCAGTTTTTGATTTTTCTTTGCCAACAATCCAGCTGTTACTGCCTATCCAAGAAGGGACGGGGAGCTTCTCATACATTTGATAATATGACAATGCTAAGTTGGAAGCTGTGTTTAGTTCATGATTAGAAATATTGAAAATTATAGAGG
>CAYMST010000004.1:0-30298 GCA_964393115.1 uncultured Roseivirgaceae bacterium
CCAGATTACTCGAGTAAGGAAATTGAACTGATGAACCGAAGGACAAAGGCTGTTACTCACAAATATGAAAACTTCGAGGAGCTTTCCGCTTTTACATCAGCACGAATAGCTGAAGGAAACGTGGTGGGGTGGTTTCAGGGAAGGATGGAGTTTGGACCTCGGGCACTTGGCAATAGGAGTATCTTGGGAGACGCACGAAACCCAGACATGCAGAAAAAGCTCAACCTAAAAATTAAATACCGCGAAGGGTTTAGGCCATTTGCTCCGTCCGTACTTGCGGAAGATACAAGAGCATATTTTGACTTAGATGCAAGATCTCCTTATATGTTGCTCGTTGCACCGGTAGCAGACTCAAGAAGGGTAGCTCTACCAGAAGGTTATTTTGACCTTCCGCTATGGGAGCGACTATATTTTCATCGCAGTGACATTCCTTCTGTGACACACCTGGACTTTTCGGCCAGAGTACAATCTGTGCATGCAGAAACGAATCCCAGGTATCATCAGTTGATCACTGATTTTAAAAAACAAACGGGTGTTGGGTTGGTCGTCAATACAAGTTTTAACGTAAGAGGAGAACCCGTCGTATGTACCCCTTTTGATGCTTATCGGTGCTTTATGAGCACTGAAATGGACTATCTAGTAATCAACGATTTTATCTACAAAAAAGAAGACCAACCAGATTGGGAAAATAAAGAAAATTGGCGTGTCAAATTCCAAATGGATTAAAGACCTATGAAGAATTTTAAAAGTGAACCAGAGAAGTCTGTATTAGTAATTGTTGTTGGGTTTGTCATTATCTATATCGCCAAAAAATGGGAGTGGGTCCTATATGCAGCGGCCGTTGTCGGGGCTTTGAGCTTTCTGTCGAGATGGGTGGCGCTAAAGGTGGAGATGGTATGGTTTAAGCTGGCAAAACTTTTAGGACTTATCATGCCCAACATCTTTATGTCGGTGATTTATTACCTGTTTCTTTGTCCCATTGCCTGGATGTCGAAGCTTGGCTCTCGTGATGGGCTGCAACTTAAAAAACCTAATGCGTCTGCGTGGAAGACACGAGAGGATGCATTCGAAAAAGAATCGCTAGAAAAGACTTGGTAAATGGTGTTGGAAAACACCATTGAGAATTGAGCTGTCGATTACTATTTCTTTAGTAGAAGAGAACATACATATTCTGCGCTTTCCAACCAACCTTGTCTTTTTTGTGTCTAAGAGGAAACTACTTTGAAAATATGAAAAGGATAATTCCGCTAGTGCTACTTGTTTTTTTAATTTCCTCCTGTGGCGATGATATGAGTGAATCTGATATCGACCCAACGGTATCGCCTCCACCAGACAGAGAGTTTTCGGATGATGATTTAGCTTCTGAGGAGTCTCCATCAGATGGTGAAGGAAATGGAGGTACATCTCCTCAAGCCGGTCAGATAACTGCTGGAGAATGGCGCGACCTTGATCACTGGAATTTTTGGCTAAACCTGAAACAAGATCAATCATTTGATCAAATGGATGAAATATGGCAGTATGATATTACGAATCGTGTAAGCGTCAAAATGATCAACTCCGCAGGAATGCAAATTGACAATAAAAAAATTGACCTAGTAGCCGAAAATGGAGATTTGATCTGGTCTACTTATACTGATAATCATGGTAAAGCTGAACTATGGGCTCCAAGTAATCGGAGTAATGCGAACGAGCTGAAACTCAAAATTGATGGGGTTGGGTATGACGTGCAGTTCTTTCAAAATCAAGCGTCTGAAATTCAGATGGAGTCACAACCTACCAGTAGAAGCAAAATAGACATTGCACTAGTGGTTGATGCTACTGGCTCCATGGGGGATGAGCTTGAGTTTTTGAAGTCAGAGCTTCAAGACGTGATAGGCCGTGTTAAGGCCCAACGGACCAATGTTGAAATTAACCTTGGGGCCGTTTTCTACCGAGATGAAGGAGACGCTTACCTTACGCGCGAATCTCCTTTTTCGACAGATATTTCAATGATCTCTGAGTTTATAGATGCGCAATCTGCAGGTGGCGGTGGTGATTTTCCAGAGGCAGTGCATAGCGCATTGGATAAGGCACTCAACAGCCTAAAGTGGTCTCAAGATGCTCTGTCGAGAGTTGTTTTTCTCGTATTAGATGCTCCACCGCATAAAAATAGCCAAGTTCTTCAACAGATGCATGAATTGGTGAAACAGGCCAGTAATGAAGGGATCAAGATCGTCCCCATTACTGCAAGTGGAATAGATAAAGAAACTGAATTTTTAATGCGCTATATGGCTATTGCCACCTCTGGTACGTATGTCTTTATTACCGACGATAGTGGTATTGGCAATGATCATATCGAGGCAAGCGTAGGACAGTATGAAGTCGAGCTACTCAATAATTTAATGGTTCGGCTTATTGACGAATACCTACAGTGATCTGGTGAGGAAACTTATCAGGTGTTATTCTGATTTTGGTTTGGTGGTCAAATAAAATGATCTTTACGATATATCATTTAGCGTAATCGTGTGAATTGGAATTCAGATATCCGCAAAGGCGTTTTTTGGCCGCCGTTAGTACTATTGTTGGTAGCCCTTATCATGAGTTTGGTAGCTAATGAGCCGTTTGTAGAGGCGATGAAAGCGTCAAACGACTTTATTCTAAATCAGTTTGGGACAGCTTTTGTCGTGGTCTCATTAATGCTGATTGTGCTATGCTTAGTGGTCTTTATTAGTCCCTTAGGAAGAGTTAAAATTGGCGGTGCCGAAGCCGCTCCAATCCTAAGCCGATGGCGATGGTTTGCCATTATATTGTGTACTACTATCGCTACGGGTATCTTGTTTTGGGGTACTGCAGAGCCTTTATTTCACCTCAAAGCCTCCAGAGCGCAGTTTGGTTTTAGTAGCCAAGAAGCAGAGTTATTTGCGATGTCTTCTTTGTTTTTACACTGGAGTTTTAGCCCTTACGCTATTTATTCCATTCCAGCGATGATGTTTGCCTTAGCCTATTATAACAAGGGATATACCTTCAGTATACAGGCCATGTTATTTCCCTTTCAAAAGCTAGCGGTAATTGGTAAGATTAGATCAGTGATTGATGCGGCTTGTCTTTTTGCCCTAGTGGCAGGCATGTCAGCTTCTTTAGGAGCAGGGATACTCACGCTTAGCGGAGGATTAGGGAGTATCCTTGGGGTAAAGGTCGATTTCTGGGGACAGCTTATCGTTACCTTGCTTATTGTTGCAACCTTTTGTGTCTCCTCAGTGAGTGGGTTAATGAAAGGAATTAGAGTGTTGTCCAGTATCAATATTTGGATATTTGCGTTTATCGCACTCTTTATCCTATTCGCAGGTCCTCTTGAGTTCATTACATCTAGCTTATTTAAATGGCTTGGTGAGTATATAGGGACGTTCGGGAGTAAAAACCTGCTTCTCTTTACTGAACATGACGAGTGGGCGAAGTCATGGACTGTCTTTAACTGGGCGAATTGGATGGCTTGGGCTCCGGTTACAGCATTATTCCTTGGGAAAATTGCAAAAGGGTATACGGTACGAGAATTTTTGCTATTTAATTGGGTTATCCCTTCGGTATTTGCAATTATTTGGATGAGTATTCTTGGAGGGAGTGCGGTGTTTTATCAGCAAAACGGAACATTAGACTTGCTTGGGGCACTTGACCGGCTTGGACCAGAATCCATCATCTATCAAATTTTGGAACACCTCCCGCTTTCGGATATCGTTATTGCTGTTTTCTTGTTTGCGGTTTTTTTGTCTTACGTGACGGCTGCTGACTCAAATACTGATGCGATTGCCGATTTGAGTACGGTGGGTTTGTCGCCCGCTATGATTGTAAAAATCATATGGGGACTACTCATTGGTGTAGTGGCACTAGTTATGATAAATGCAGCCGGTATTGACGGGGTAAAGATGCTTTCTAATTTGGGGGGATTACCAGTGATGGTATTACTTGTTGTAACTAGTTTTGCGGTCGTTAAGCTTCTATTCCAATCGGAAGTTCTTGACGATTGAATACTCAGATTGCAGAGTTAAGATTTACATCTCAACGATTTAAACTACTCAAATAACGACTCACATCGGTATAACTTCCATTTGGATTTATTTTTCTAAATAATTGATGAATTAAACGTGTATTTGTAAAGTAATTTATTCTTAAGGACGGGCGTTGGCGTCAATGCAAATGGAAAACAGTGATAATGCAGACAAAGCCTTCCTTCTAAACGCAAATACAATGATGACTCAAGTGAATATTCCATCCCAAGAAAGAACTATGTCGTCTGGCCCCTACGTCTGGCTTAGCTTCTTCATCTCTTTGCTGATTTCCTCAACCGCATTCGCGGGACCGGTAGTGCAAACCATTAAGGGAACGGTAATTGATCAACAGTCAAAAAGCCCGATTCCTGGAGTTTCCGTGGTGTTATTGACTGTAGAGCCGTTAAAGGGAGCAACTACCGATGTGAACGGAAACTTTAGAATCGAGAATGTGCCTATCGGTAAACACTCTTTGAAGGCTAGCTTTATCGGGTATGCTCCTGTGGTTATTCCTAATATACAACTAACCTCAGGGAAGGAGTTTCAAGTAAGTATTGCGCTTCTAGAAGATGTGCAAAAACTAAGTGATATTGTAGTTGAGGCTGACGCAATAAAGGATGGACCCATTAACGAAATAGCCACCGTAAGTGCGCGTTCATTTAGTCTAGATGAAGCCACTAGGTTTGCAGGTTCTTTTGCAGATCCCTCCCGTATGGCCCTAAACTATGCAGGAGTGGCATCAAGTGGAGACATACGAAATGATATTGTCGTGAGAGGGAATTCCCCAAGTGGTGTGCAGTATAGGATTGATGGTATTTCGGTTCCTAACCCGAATCACTTTGGTACGTTTGGGACAAGTGGCGGTGCCATTAGCATGATCAGTCAAAATGTGCTTTCTACCTCTGACTTTCTCAGCGGCGCGTTTCCAGCCGAATATGGTGATGTATTAAGTGCCGTATTTGACATTAATTTCCGAAAAGGGAATCCGGATAAAGCAGAAAAAGCGCTTCAAGTCGGCTTCCGAGGGTTAGAAGCAGCCATGGAAGGCCCTATTTCTAAAGGTTCTAATGCCTCATACTTGGTCAACTACCGGTATTCTACGCTGCAGCTTATGGATGCCATGGGATTTGAATTTGCACAAGGTGTAAATTCTGTCCCGAATTATCAGGATTTGGCGTTTAAGCTTCATTTTCCGCTAAAAGGAGGGAACTCGATCTCAGTCGTCGGTTTAGGGGGGTATGCTGAAATATTTCTTAAGGATAGTGAGCAGGAGGACCCGGAGGACTTCTTTAGCATAGACCGCCCAAATGATGTGTATTCTAGTTCTCGCAATGCGTTTACTAGCGTGTCTTACAACCATTTTTACAATAAGAATACCTACGGAAAACTCATTTTATCCCTAAGTAGTCAGTTTACAGATTACTTCGCTGATTCATTATTTGCGCCTAGTTTCAAGGAAGGAGTGCGCGCCAATCAAGGTGACTTTACCGAGAATCGAGCACGTCTTTTTTACCTGTTTAATAAAAAACTCAATGCCAGAAACACTTTCTCAGGAGGCTTTCAAACAGATATTATTGCTGGGATATCTCAAGAAAGCCGTTTGATTCAGGACGAAATGGAAACCATTACCGATTATGATGGCACCACTCAATTAATGCGCGTTTTTGGGAACTGGCAGTTTCGACTAAACAATCAATTGACGCTGAATACTGGAGTCAATATCCAGCATCTTCGCCTCTCTGAAAGCACCTCAGTGGAACCAAGAGTTGGTATGAAATGGGCTTTTCAAGAGGGAAAGTCAGTAAGTCTGGCTTATGGGTTGCATAGCCAGTCGATTCCTATTTATGCCTATTTTATACAAGGTCAAGACATCGATGGGAATACGGTATTCAAGAATAGAGAACTGGAATTGATGAAAAACAGACATTTTATCCTCTCCTATGACCAACTACTAAGCCGAAATTTGAGACTTAAAGTAGAAACTTACTATCAACGACTTTTTGATATTCCCGTTGAGCGAATTGCTTCCTCCTATTCTGTGTTGAATGAAGGAGCAGACTTTAATGGCTACCCACCAGATCGTGATATTTTGGTTAACAATGGTACTGGTAGGAACTTTGGGATAGAGTTGACGTTGGAACGCTTTTTCAATGATGACTATTACTTCCTGCTTACCACATCTTTGTATGATTCCAGATTTAAAGGTAGTGATGGTGTACTGAGGAATACGGCATTCAATGGAAATTATGTGGCAAATCTACTCCTAGGTAAGGAGTTTACATTGAGCGATTCGAAGACCTTGACGATCAACTTTAAATCGACCTTGGCGGGAGGTCGACGGTATACGGATGCCGATCAAGAGGCCAGCAGCCGCTTGTTGCAGACTGTGTTGAAAGAAGACGAAGCCTTTGAGTTACAGTTTCGCCCCTATATGCGACAAGACTTCAAAATTATGTATGCTATCAATAAGAAAAAGTCGACACATCAGCTTTCTCTGGATATTCAAAACCTGCTGAACAGGCAGAATGAATTTGAAAAGCTGTACAGCGTTAAGGAAGGTCGAATGAGAACCGCTTATCAGCAGAGTTTCTTACCCGAGATTCAATATCGAGTTTTGTTCTAACCTCAATATAGATCGATTGACTGATAATAAAGTTCTAACTTTATATCAATGAGCAAAGAGAAGATGTACAAATATGGTGGACGGCTATTAATTGGGCTGATCACATTTGCTGTTTTCCATATTAGCCATAGTGTGGAGAACTACGGTACCATATTTTACATGGAAGCCCGTAAGCTGATTTTTATGGGGTATATAATTCTAGTGGTACCTGTGATGCTCGAGTGGACAGATATTTTGATCCGATGGTATACCAGGAGATATAAAAATATCTTGGATAACCGACGTTTGTTCTGGTTATTTGTTTACACCTTCTCCGGGCTTATTCCAGCTTTGGTTTTTGCTACCTACCTGGTCGACTACCATATAGGTCCGCTGACTGCTTGTAAGGAAATCCCAAGTAATAGCAGGTTTATCTTGGATATTGTCAACGCCATGTTGATTATGTTTATCATCTTAGCGTTAAAGGTTTCTCGACTTTACTTCAAGCAAAGCAAACAGCTATTTGAATATAACAGTAAGATTCAAAAGGAGCTTTATCTTTCCAAATACGAGAGTTTAAAAAATCAAGTCAATCCTCACTTCCTATTCAATAGCTTTAGTGTCTTGTCTTCTCTGATCAATAGCGATCCGACTTTAGCAGAGGAGTTTCTTGGAAAGCTGTCTCGTATGTATCGGTATATTTTGGATAATCAAGATAACCAAATGGTGACACTTGATAAGGAGCTAAAGTTTGCGGAGACCTATATGTTTTTGCTTAAAGTAAGGCATGAAGACAGTGTAGTATTTGATGTTGATCTTCGCTTAAACCTTTCTGATTATCGAATTCCTACTTTATCGCTGCAAATGTTGATAGAGAATGCGATCAAGCATAACACGTTTTCTACCCAATCGCCTTTGACCATACGTATATTTTCGGAACAGCAATATGTGGTGGTGCAAAATGAATCTAGAAAGAGGCCTGACGCGGTGGTCTCAACAAAATTAGGTCTGGAAAATATAAGAAATCGATTTAGCTATGAGACAGATCGAGAGGTAGTCGTTGAGGAGTTAAAAGGTTTCTTCACAGTCAAGTTACCAGTGTTACAAATAGCTTCGACATGAGAGTAGTAATAGTAGAAGATGAGCGACTTTCAGCCGATCGGCTTGCTCGGATCTTAAAGGAAATAAATCCAGAAATTGAGATCGTTGCAATGCTTAATTCTGTGGAAAGCGCATCATCGTTTTTCGGACAAAAGCAATCCGTTGACTTGCTTCTTCTGGATATTCAGCTTAACGATGGGACCGGTTTTGACCTGCTCAACGAGTTAACTATTCAGGCACCAGTGATATTTACAACGGCCTACAATACGCACGCCATTAAGGCATTTAAGTATAATAGTATTGATTATTTACTAAAGCCCATTGAGAAGGATGAGCTGATGAATGCTCTGGAAAAACTAAAGAACTTCTCTCCTGTTAAGGTCCCTAATTCTGATAAGGTTGGTTCGGTTCTAAAGGATGTTGATAGCTCTTATAAAAAACGATTTCTAATTAAAATTGGGGAGCATTTTAAGTCCATAGCCACACAAGATATCGCATACTTTACAGTGATCAGTTCTGATGTCTTTTTGGTCACTAATGGTAATATGAAGCTTCCCATTGACTATGCCTTAGACCAACTGGAAGAAAAGCTGGACCCGGTACATTACTTTCGAGTGAATAGGAAGACAATTGTCAATATTACGGCCATCAAAGAAATCGCTGTGTATTTCAATAGCCGATTGATTTTATCTCTTGCCCCAGCGCCAGCGGAACAACCCGTTGTAAGTCGCGATCGAGTAGGGAATTTTAAAAAATGGATTGATTGTTGAAAATTGTACGTCTTTTACATCACAATCTTCATCGCACATTAAAATTTTCAGAAGCCACTAAGACTAGTATCCAACTATAGAAGGCAAGAACCATCGGTATTGACACAGGTTGTTGATATGTAGGATGCCTAAATGAACGTACTAGAAATCACTCCACGGAATATATGTGCCGTGGAGTGTTGATCTGATCAGCCTGCCTTTAGTCTGTAATCTCTGTAGTCGTATTAATGTCAAGAGGTACCTGCATATCTGATGGTAAGCTTGGGCCTGCTTTCATGGTTATGGTACCTCCAATACTTTGATCGGCGGTTCCTTCTTTAATCCACCCTGTCGATCTATTTATTTTTATGTTTGATAATACTTTACCTTCTAAGTCGTATTGTGTTTGAATGCCGTTTACTTCCATTTCCTGCTCACTTGAAGTGATTTGAGCTACCCCTTTGATCGTAACGATATCCGTATCTAAGGCTACCAACTCATATTCAGCGTTAATGACTGCAGAGATTCCTGATTCTAAATTTGTACTCACTTTCCATTTATCCCCGATTTTTACTTTAGAAGAGGGGAAAATGGCGGTTACGGTCTCTATACTTCCCTTTAGAGCCTTTTCGCCAAAAGCATTTTTAAGTTGTGATTCAAATTGTCCTTTTTGGGCTGCGGGTAGGCTCTCAAACTTAGACATGACCTCTGCCCACATTTTATCCATATTGTCAACGGCAGTCACCTTACCCTTTTCTGTGATCTCAATGTTGAATGATTTATCAATCATGGCCGCGAGTATATTCGACATGATATCAGTAGGGTCACTAGCTTTTTCCGAGCTGAATGTCATTTTGTTTGGACCTACTGTCATGTCCATTGTCAAGTCATTGTAACGAACATCCATGGCATATGACGTCCCTTTCTTTTCGGTTACTTTGAAAATAGTAGAACCGATCACCCCAATTTTAATATTCACTTTTTGCCCTCCGAAATCTTGTGTCATGTCGATGGTAGAGTTAGTTTTTTGGATGTACTCTTCTCCGGCAGTTAAGTTTAGACTCAGGTCATAGGTCTGAGCATAACTGCTTGTGAGTAGAGCGAAGATCAAGGTAAGAGATGCTAAATATTTCATATGTATTATTTGTTTCTGTATAAAACCATCCGCTAAGACAATCCATAAGCGGTCAGTATGAAATTTGTGATAAACTCGTTTGTCTTTAGCTGTTAGGCTTAGGGCATTAAGTTCATGCTTAATATTGATTTTATTTTTGCCAAAGTACGTTTATGTGGTCCAGAAAAAAAATTATGGTTTCTGGAACTTACGTTTTGGTGTTATGAATAGATTATTGGGTTCATGTATTTGTCAACGCATAATTTCACAAAGTCTGCAATTATGATATTTTTGTTTGCAAACGATAACAAATAATGAAGAACCTGCCGCTGTCCAGTATATGCTTACTCTTCTTGATCGTCTCTTGTTCAAAGCTCACAGGCTCAAAAGAAATAGGAGTAGAACAAGCGTCATCGAAGCGTAATGGAGTACATGTGATCAAGGATAGTAAAGGCCGAAAAGAGAAGTCTATTAGTTATAAAGACGGGAAGAAACATGGGCCTTCCAAGATGTATTATAAAGACGGCCAACTTCAGCTTTTGATTCACTACCGAAACGGCGTTAAATCCGATACGTCAAAGAAATACTATGAGAATGGCCAACTATATCGGACTATGCCATTCGATAGTCTTGGACGGAAGCATGGCGTAGTGATGTATTATAGAAAAGACGGTAAAGTACAGGCTGAAGTGCCATTTTACCACGGCAAGGAACAATTGGGATTGAAAGAGTATTACCTCAGTGGGAAGTTGAAAACGGAATACCCAAAGCTAGTTATTGAGAAGAAAAACAACGCTATATCTGGCCAATTCTTTATCTACGTGTACTTTGAGGGTAGACCAAAAAACACCACATATTATTGGGAGGGACTCACTGAAAATAGTACGTTGAGTGATTTTCCCAGCAAACTTCAGCAGGAAAATAGAATGGGCGTAAAAACCTTTAGTCTTCCTCCAAATGGTTTCTTGATGAAGACCATTTCCGTAACAGGTGTGATGAAAACAAAACAAGGCCATAAGTATTTGGCTACCCGAAAGTATAATTTAGCGCTGGATAGCAAAATGTTCTTCTAATAAATACCGTTTAGCATATCTAATCGTGTGCGCATCTCATAACTGTCAGGTCTTATCTTAAGTCCTTTACTCAGTAGTTGTCGAGCTTTGGTTTTGTATCCCTTAACAAAGTAGTACGTAGCAATAGCAGAGTAAGCTCGCCCAAATGCTTTTGTGTTAAAATCATATTCACGCTGTGTATCGGCAGTCAAGGTTGTGAACTTTTCCAATAAAGCTTGAGCTTCTTTGAAGTTATCCCTTTCTGCCTCTGCTGCTACTGTAAGCAATAGGCTATTATGGTATACTTCTTCTAGCATCTTGTTCTCTTTAAGCGATGGAAATTCTTCTAGCACCGAATCCAGACTATGATATGCATACGTGTTTGATCGGTTTTTAATAGCGTTGATGTAAGCAGCGATGAAGATTGATTTAGCATCTTGATGTTCAGGTTTGACGGAGAAGGCTGTCTTGCTATATGGTAAGGATTTTCGATACTCACCTTGACGTAATAATGATCGCCCCCGCTCGTAATTGTATAAAAAGGTGATTTCTGATCGGAACGCGGAATCCTGGATTCCTAACATAATACCATCATATACTTTCTTAAACTTACCGGGCTTGTATTTCTCAATCATCAGCAAGTGCGTCATGCGATTAAACTCATCAATCATGTCTTCCTGTTTTAAATGAGGGCTGGCCGTCAACTGAAATAATTTCACAAAATACCGAATACTTAAACTGTCCTTGTAATTATTCTCTACCAGCACTTGTGATGCTGCATATACTAAACTCGCGACTTTATCCTCTCTAGGAAAAAAAAGATGCGCTTTTTCTAGCTCTTGAAAGCCTGTATTGAACTGTTCTTTTTCTAGTTTATAAAGGCCTGAGTTATAATACTGGATTCCAATGAGTTCGTCCAGGGTTATGGTGCTGTCGTTAAAGTAGTGGTCGTCAAATACATGGGGCACTCCTTTTTGAGAGATTTCAAGTTGCGAAACCAGTTTGTTGTCGGCAAGGTTCTGCACGTAATTTCTTTTAAACGACTCCGAGATAGGCTTTACCCCCTTTAATGGATCGGTCGACTCTAAGATGATTTTGGCGGTGTTCGGGTAGACCACGATGTATACATGAAGCGGTGTCTCGTGTATGGCATATGGGATTTCAAGGGCATCAAAGCAAATGGCATAAAGTGCAGACGCTGATACGCAATTGTATTTGCCACTGGTAAAAAGGCTGCAGAAATGGTTCTCAAACTCGTATTGTGTGAAAAAAGAGTCGTGAAGATCTTTATAAATCGTATTCACGATTTTCTTTTCCGATTTGGAAAGCAGCCTTGAGGATTTATAGTACTCTATTTTCGCATTTACCTTCGATTTCCAACTTTCCTGATAGCCACCAGAAAGACCGGATAAAGAGAATAGTTTTATGTAGTCTTTTTCACCTGTTTCGAAGTATTCTTGAAACGTAGTTTTTTCGAGATTGGAGGAATAAGTACAGTCCTTCCAGTCAAATGGTTGAGAGAAGACTATTGTCGTCAATAAAAAAAGTAAAACGGATAGTAGATTATTCATGGTATTTGATTGACAACCTTATCATGGGTAAATATAGTCAGTTGATATTATGGATGTTTATTAACGACTCTGAATTTTAAGATGTTACTTTTGCATTGTAGTTTCTTAACTTCAGAATTTACTTTTGAGATGTATACAATACAGGTTACCAGCTTACTACTGTTCTTTATAACTCTATGTCAAACCCACGCTCAGTCTCTATTTGATATCGACGAGGAGGACATCGGTGTAAATTGGGTTGTTTCTAATAGATCCAATAGTGGAACTTACATTAATGTACATCAAAAATCACTACAGGGTAAGCTATTGCTAGATAGTTTGGCATATCGACTAAAAGATGAAGGTCGACTTTATGAACTAATGTCATTCAATTTCAGGAATGAAGATAATGAACTGGAAAAGATTGAAATATCTTTGAAGAATTACGGTGAGGACTGGAAACCGTGGAGATATTTCAGTTTTAAAAAAGAAAATGGAGTGGAAATTCGGATACAATCTGAATGGGATGATGAACTATCAGAACTCATATTTGTACGGAGGCGGGAAACTGAAATAGATGAGGTAAACAGGACTACCGTCTATAAAAACTTCGTCTTTGACAACGGGCAGTGGAATTTGAGATCCGTTTTTACTTATAAAACAGACGAAAGAGATAGGCTGATTTATAGTGATAGAAAGGAGCCTGGAGATGGAAATGATGATGATCTAATGCTTATAAATGAGGTTGAAAAAATATATGATGATGGTCTTCTGGTTGAGGTACAGGGGTTTACACTTGAGTAGGGAAGGTTCAAAGCGGTAATTAATTATGAAGAGTCACCTTATCGGGTATCGGTAATAACCCGTAAACAGCTCGAAAATGACTGGATGGAGTTGGAAAGAGCGGAATATCAATTTAATAGTGATAAAATGCCTACTTCTGTACTACGAAAGGCATATCTCGATGAGCAATGGCAAACAACTGATAGTATTGATTTTCGGTATAACGGTTCTGGTTTGTTGTCGTTTGTTGCGTCTTTTGAATATTCAGAAGAGTATAGCAGTAAGCAAATGAAGTCAATTGAATATGGTGAAGAAAATAAAGATTTCGAAGTACTCACTTTTGATTTAACTGATCAATCCGATACAATATTTATTGCAAAGGAAACGAACTACTGGCCAGATGAAGATTGGGTAAGATTAACTGTAACCAATACCGTCTTTGATGACATGAATAGAACATGGCGAAGACGGAGTGAGGTGTTTGAATATTTTAATCGACCAGTCATTTCAGATATTGACCAACGGCTAGGGAATAGTGTGCTCATCTCTCCAAACCCGGTGACCTCTGACCTTACTATTGACTTATCTTCTGGATCGAGTAAGAAGCCGGTAAACTTGACCATTTATAGTAATAATGGTGCTGTTAAAGGTTCATATGAAATTAATCGGGTACGGACTATTGACTTGACCTATCTCAAGCCAGGCTTATACTATTACACCATCAATAATGGTTCTGACGTAGAATCCGGTAAATTGATCAAGAAATAAGAGGCGTTGATACGGACGAAATTGCCTTATTTCACTGGAAATGGATATACCAGTTCATCTACTGCCATTGTTGCAAAGAACCCCAGAACTTTAGTGGGATTGTTACGAGTTACGGAATGAACATTTGTAGGGATCTCGCCCGGGTTAGTGTCAAGTATGCCGCCTCGCCAGTCTGTTTCGGAGAATAGTGCGCGTAAGAAAGCGTAGTATTCTTCAGAAAGTGAGTATTTGCTTTGCCGTACCCAGTAACCTCTGTCATCATATGCCTTGTGATCCGTGGGGGCGAATTCGAATACTCCATTTGGTTCGAACTGTGGATGGGTGTAAAAGGTAAAGGTGCGAGACCGAAGGTTTTCTAATAACTGCGCGGGTAGATCAGTCTGACGATCAATAACTGAATCGGGTAAGAAGACGTTAATGTCGAATCGGTTGGCAGTGGCAAAACCAAACTGGTGAGGCCGGAAGGGAATGGAGAAAAAAGTTTCCTCGTCTATGTACCGGATGGTATCGTGATGGGCAACAGGGATGATTTCATCTGTAGCTTCATACCGTTGTCCTCCCGTCTCTATGACAAGGGTATATTGCTGCCCTATTGTGCCAGCCATAGAGTCCGTCAAATAGGTGCCGGGGAATACTTCCTTAAGCTCAAAAGTATCTGAAGTACTGGATATATTTAGACTAGCCCCAACTATTGGGTCAGGAGCTCCCGAGACGGCGGTGAAATCACGAGAATAACTCAGTTGGACTTGATGTCTCTTGTATGCTGTTGTTAGAAAACCTTCGACAACCATTTGCGGGTCTTCAGGCGAGATTGTAAGTAGATTCACAGCAGGTTCCTCTTCGATACAACTGAGCAAAAAGAAACATTGGAAAACGGTAAATAGTGTGATTTGAAATGTGTTTCTCACAGATGCATTATCACTATTCTTGAATAACATAATCTTATTTCTTAAAACTTGAACTCGTAAGACACTGATGGGATGATACCCAATAGATAAGTTTTTTCGGCTAGGATATTTAGCGGTTCAACAGGCACTCCAAAATTATTTTCTTCCAAAGCAAAATTTATCGAAACAGGGTTAATCCGGTAATAGGCGTTGTAGAGAGAAAATAACCACGCTGTTTTATAGCGTCGGTTTTCGTTTTTACGAGGGGTTAGTTTGGCGGATAAGTCCAAGCGATGATATACCGGAAGCCGATTACTATTCCTTTCACCATAAATAGGGACGACGTATGATCCGTATATAAAGTTACCTTGAGGGTAGGTGACTGGTATACCTGAGGATAAATTCCAGCTCAAGTTAAATGTCCACTTTTGGTTGTGTTGTTGCGTAAGGCTAACTTGAATTTGGTGGGGTCGGTCATAAATACTTGGGTACCGGTTTCCACCGTTAATTTCAGGTACAGTAAAGAAGCTTCGTGAATAGGTATACCCCAAAAGTCCAGTCGTATGACCGGATGTTTTCTCAAGAGAGCACTCTATCCCATAAGCAATAGCTGTACCGCTTCTTAATTCTCCTTCCAGAAAAGGGTTTTGTACTATTTTGGCATGATCACGATAGTCTAAGATATTATCTAAGTACTTATAATAAGTGTCTACGGATAGGGATATGTCGTTGCGAAGTGCTTTTTGCATGCCGATTGAAAGTAGATCAACTGATACGGGTGCAATATTTCTTGAGGTGGGCAGGTGTATGTCAAAGGCACTAAAGGCAAATGAAGCGTTTGACAAGGTTTGAATAAACTGATTGGTCCGGGTGTAACTCGTAACAAACACCCATTTGTTTGCTGTATACTTCAAGGTAAAGCGTGGTTCTATTGCGAGCTGGTGATCGCGAAATCCATTGCTTGATTTTAAGGTATCGATGACCTGATAATTCTTATCAAATGCATAAGATATAAGGTTGCCAACACTAGCAAAAGAGACTAGTCGAATACCGTATGTTAGTTTGATTTTGTTGGAGAAAGTCTGATCGTTCGACAAGTAAAACGAGGATTCCAATGCGTAGGTGTCAGGAACAATGTTACGAGAATTGATTCGGTTTTTACCTGGCTCAAAATGATGTAGAACACCGTTAATCCCAAAGGATATCGTATTTCGTTGATTTAAATAGTATTCAAAATCTGACTTAATATTGATGTCCGTAATACCAGACTCCCAATCCACTTCTGTATTTCTAGACAGCTGTTGGAAATATTTGATGTTGTAGAAATAGTCGCTGTAAATTAAGCTTGTATTGGCAAATAACTTGGAGCTGAAGACGTGATTCCAGCGAATGGTAGAAGTGGCGTTTCCCCAACGACTTTCATATTGATCATAAAAACGTAACAGGTCTCTACCAAAATAACCGGAGACATGAAGATGATTGTTTTTATTAATTTCAACATTTAGCTTGGCATTGAGATCGTAAAAGTTGACGTTATTCCCACCGTCATTCGGGTCTAGTTTTAGAAAAAGATCGGCATAAGACCTGCGACCAGTGATCAAAAATGAGTTTTTCCCCTTTGTTAGAGGGCCTTCTAGGGCTATTCTACTTGAAATAAGTCCTATTCCCCCAGCGCCGCTAAATTTTTGATTGTTTCCCTCCTTCATATGGATGTCAAGTACTGAGGAAGCTCTTCCCCCGTATTTTGCAGGAAACTGCCCTTTATAGATTTTCAGGTCTTTAATAGCATCAGCATTAAAAATAGAGTAAAAACCAAATAAATGCGCAGGATTATAAACTGGAGCCTCATCTAGCATGATCAGGTTTTGATCGCGTCCGCCTCCCCGCACTGATATTCCTGAGGAACCTTCAGTGATGGGAGTTACCCCTGGGATGGTTTGGATGGACTTCATAATATCACGCTCTCCTACCATAGCCGGTGTACTATTGAAAAACTTACTGGCCACACGTTGAAGTCCCAGGCTTGAAATAGTATTCAGTTTTACTTCTGTATCAGCCAGTACCACTACTTCATCAAGCACTTCGCTTCTTGGAGACATGGTGATGTCAGTTCTAGAGGTGCTCATAGGGCCCAATATGACTCTTTTGGGCTCGTAACCTAAATATGTATACTCCAGTGTCGTTGTTCTATCAAGAACAGTGAGCGAATAAAAGCCATAAAGGTTACTAGTGGTCCCCCAAGTTTCTTTCCCCTGTCCAACAACCCTTATTGTCACCCCAATTAACCTTTCACCGGTATCCCGGTCGCTTACATAACCATTTATTATTTTTGGTGAATGACCTTTTGTATAACGAATAAGGATTTTCTCATCCTGCATTAAGAAGGAGGTGTTAGATTGAGCCTCAATGGTTACAATAAGGCCATCTAGTGAGTAATATTTCTTATGAAATTTTAAAACTTGTGAGGTGTCAATAGCGGAGGACGAGTAGGAAAAATTTATGGAGTAGTTGTATTCCAGATATGTAATTAACTCTATTAGTGTCCATGTCTCTTTTTTAACATCAATTTGGGGTGACTGAGCTTTAGAACTCAATGGTATTGACGTCCAAATATAGAAACACAGTATATTCATGCTGATCATGATTTTATTCATTGCTACTATTTATCGTAATTTCCTTATTGTATTCGCTAGGATGGTGTATGTGTTACTTACAGACGAGCACACCCATTACCAGAGATGATCCATTTTTGATGTTCTTGCTTAATATTCAGTCCTAGTACAAAGCTTAATTCCTCTCGTATTTCATTAAGATTCTTATGGTTATAAGTACTAGTAATTTGGCAAAAGCCAATAGATTCGGTTTCTAATTCGTAGCTAAGTCCATAGGTGTCTCTGAGTGTCGCCAAAACGAGAGAGAGAGGTGTTTCCTTGAATACCAACTTTTGGGTCTTCCAGGCTACCTCGTTAAGGGTGGTAGGTGTTTTATGGACCGCTGAGTTGGAGTCTACCAGCTTTTCTCCCGGGAATAACATGACTTCCTGTCCATCCTCTCGATGATAGGAAACTTTACCCTCAACCAGCGAAACGGTCGTTTTTTGAGCACCCTGTTTTACTCCGAATGAGGTTCCCAGTACCTGGATATGAGAGCTTTTTAGATTTACTAGAAAAGGTTTGTCAGTGTTTTTGACGACTTCAAAGTATGCGTCTCCAAATAGGGAAACTACACGTTCAGATTTTTGAAAATATGAATCAAATTCGATGCTCGCACCTTTGCGTAAGGTAACCATTGACCCATCGGGAAGTCTATGGAAACCCTCTTGCGAGATAATTTGGCGTGATTCAGTTTTCCAAGTGAGGGCATAGTAAGCCATAGTTCCAATAAGTACGATGGAGGCGGCAACTCGCATATACGTCCATAATCTAGAGTTATCAGTTTTGACCGGTTTCGACTTGTTTTCTATGTCCTTCCAATTCGTTTCCAGATTGATCTCGTTGAGATATTGAGCTTTCTGGCTCGCATCCCAAATAGTTAAAAGTTCGCCCCAATATTTTTGGTGTTCCTTGGAACTGTTTATCCACGAATTCAGCTCATTAAGATCTTTTGCCGATATTTCATTTGTCAAACGCTGGACGATTAAGTGGTCGATATGTTCTGGGACGTTTATCATTTTTCAAGAGTATGACGATTAAGTGACCCATGACACGTATGCGAAGCGAGATTTTTTTTGAAATAAAAAGTGCTGTGCTAACTACAGAAGCTTACGAAGTTCTTTGAGCACTTTACTTATTTGCGTTTCGACTGTCCTCTTGGAAATTTGCAGTGCCTCGGCTATCTGATCATTAGTCTTTCCTTCAAACCGACTTTGTTGGAATATTACTCTGCGTTTTTCTGGTAGTTGGCTTAGCTTGACCATGATCTTTTCTTCCAACTCTTTGCTTTCTATTTCCTGATGGATGTCTAAATGGTCGTTTTCCAACGAACGAATAATCCGTTTATGATGGTTGGTTTTAATGTCTTTTGATTTAAGGTGGTCCAGACATTTTCTTTTTACAGTTTGATAGAGAAACGCTTTTGGGTGATCAACAACAAATGATGAAGATGGTTGGAGAAGCTTGACAAATACGTCTTGCACGATGTCCTGCGCAATATCTAGGTCATGTACTAACTCGTGTGCAAAAAGAACGAGCTGACGGAAATACAATTGGTAGTGAGCTTTAACCCATTTCTTATCCACAATCCGAAAATAACTATTGCAACGGCTTAAATACGGAAGTTAGTATATAGAATCCATTGGGTAATTACACAAAAAGAATAGTTTGAATGCCGTATTGTATGATTTTACAGAAGGCATAAAATAGATTTAATGTGTTATATGATGAATAAAACTGCGTCGCTTATTATTTGTATTTAGTCTAAATAAACTAATTTAGCCGTGTGATAATCTGATTATGAAAAAGGTAATCCTAGCAGATCCTCAAGAGTTGACTTCCAGAACGATAGAAAGTATCGTGAATAAGTTGGATGGTCTTACGATACAGGCAGTTATGCAAGAAGGAGAATCAGTTGTGTCATTAGTAAAAGCCTATCAGCCAGACCTACTCATAACAGATTATAATGTGTCCAAACAGGTCTCTAGGCAAGACCTTAAGTTAGTGTGTTCAATCTCTTCAGATACAAAGGTAATGGTTGTGTCAGGGGATGAAAATCGTTCTAGCATTCTCGGGGTGATTTCCCTGGGAGTGAAAAGTTTTCTTACCAAGGAGTGTAGTGAGGAGGAAATAGTGAAAGCTATCCGAAGCACTATTAAAGGAGAGAGGTTCTATTGCAATCGCATTTTTGAAGTACTACATGCTAAGCACGCTAAGGAATCTGTCGATTTTGAGAGTCCTGTTGTTTTGAGTCGAAGGGAGCAAGATGTACTGCGTCATATTGCCCAGGGTAAAACATCTAAAGAAATCGCAGAAGCCCTTTTTATTAGCCTGCACACCGTTAACTCACATAGAAAGAATATTATTAAAAAGCTGGATATTAAGTCGCCTACAGAGTTTGTGATGTTCGCTTTGGAAATGGGACTCACCTAAGAAGTGGATGAATTAGGGGTAAATGCCCTTCATAATACGACTAAATTCTTTCATCATGTCGTTCGCGGAGAAATTATTGATCTAACTCATGAGAATAGCAATCCTGACTTTGCGACGTACGATCGTCAACTTGAGAATGACATCTCTTTTGCTCCAACTTTTCATTTTGGTTTTAAGATAGGTTTAAGTTTTAATAGGTAACCCGTACTCTCTATTGAGCATGAGGTTGAACATTGGGTGTTTCTTGAGAAAATACGCAATACTAACTTCGGTTCTGTAAATTTTGGTAAAAAGAGTTAAGTGCAATTTTATTGCCTTTTGAAACGACTTAAAGGTTAAAGCTGAGAAGTATTGCACTGAATATGGCAAAAAAATTGATGCCAAGTGCTATTAAATTGGGTTTTTACCATAAATGATTTAACAAAACCGGTGTTTTTTTGAAAAACACTCTCGAATTGCGGATTTACACAGTCTGAATAAATTTTATTGTACCAGACGAATACATAGCTTTGAATGCATATTAAGCAGCTATGACTATGATAAATCACGTAACAACAGATTTGGTGGAGGTTTCGAATAATCTAAGCCAAGAAAACTCAAAAAAACAATTGAATGCTGAAGAGCTTACCATGTTTAACGTTTCATCCATGAGAATGGTAATGGATCTGAGATTGGAGCAAATTGAAAAGCTCTCAAAGTCTACTTTGAATCGAATCCCTCTGGGGATGAAGATTAACTCCAAAAAAATCAATTCGGAGTCTGCAAGAATGACGACTCAAAACAACCATGTCGACGAAGAAGCTCCTGTAAGAACAAGCCTAGATCGCTTTATGAACGGTTATGAGCCGTTTGAGTTCTACAGGGGGGATGACATTGTCTAAGTTATGTTCAAGGCCGGGCCTGTTGTTAGCAACTGATGTTCCGGTCTTTGACTTCCCTTTAACTACCGGTCTTTTCTGAAAAAATCACTATTCCCTGTTGGTATGAGTTGGTTGCAGGTTTAATAATCACCACCAGCAGTTATTAAATCCCTATGTGAACTAGCAAGTTTTGAATCGAGATATTATTTTAACAACTTTCTTCGAATTCAAGACAGCACGGGCTGAAAATCATACTATACAAACTTTTTAAGGGATGGTATAAAATCCAGCAATACATTTTTAAAATCAACTCTTTTTTGTGCGATTGTCTTATGGGATCCATATAAGGTCGATGTTCTATTGGCCGATTGGGTGATATACCTTTCGGAAGTGTTGAAGGGTAGCCTCTAAAACCTCTTTGTCGAATGGTGATAAAAACTCCGTTTTAGTTATGGATTTAACTAACATCGTCCTACAACTTCGAGGTCGATATGATGTCGATTTTAGATCTGATGATTGTTTTTTATAACGATGGTAAGGATCAATTTTCAGTACTTATCGTCTTCTGGCCATAAATAATCAAAAGATTTACTGGATTAGTCTTGTTTTTAAACGTCGTCTGTTTGATAAAACTAGTTTTACGACCTTATAAACATCTTACAACTATGATTAAAAAGTTCATCTATTTATTCCTTTTCGTTTTCTTTATCGCAGCATGTAGTTCAGACGACGAAACACCTGCGACAGACCCCACACCAAATACACCGGCTACAGGTGATGTAACCAATGTAGAGCAAAAGCCCACAGACATCCGCTCTGAGTCAGCGAAGTCGGCGCAAATCGAAACTAAAATGGTGAATGGTAAGTCTATGATTCAGCCAGGAGCAGCAGTTTCGGTTGATGCAAAACGTAGAGCAGATATACTCACTGGATCTGGAAGACAATTAACCACGACTTCTTCGCAGCGAGTAAAGGCTACCGATGAAGATGCAGCCTGGTTGCTAGATAAGGTAAATGGTATAGATGTATCTGACGACCCAGACAATGACTTCGTAGTTTTCTTTTTTGACGATGGAGAATATGAGATCTATGATATCAGTGAAGATGATTGGGACTGGGGATACTGGTATATCTCTGACGACGGTACGGTGATGGCTTTTGACCTTGACTCTGATGATGAATGGGTACTTAAGCTTGATAAGTTATCTCCAAACCAAATTACACTAACGGATGAAGCTGAGGAGTTGACCTATACTTGGAATGCTTATGTACTAGGAGAAGGGGAGCAAGAGGATTTCATCGATGATATCGAGGAGTTAGGTGACATGCTAGAGGAAAACGTGTGGATGCTGGATGAGGTGTACTTCAATGACACTTTAGCACCTGACGTAATTAAAGATCTTTTCATGTTTTTCGATACAGATGGCGAATATGCGTATTCGGCTCATTTTGAGAGTGATGAGTTGCCTGAAGTAGAAGGAGGGGATTTTACCGTTGATTTAGATCATTTCTTATTCACTTTTGACGAGGGTACAGAGGATGAAGAAGATCTTTATCTAATCTACCTTGATGAAGACTACTTAGTGCTTATGCAAGAGGATGATGGTGACATACTAGAGTTTCATTTTGAAGCTGCGGACTTAACGCAGATTCCTGCCTTGATGAGTGTGCCGGATTATTGGAGTGTAGAAAAGATTCTTAGAGAGGGAGAAGAATTGACAGATGATACGCACCTTTCTTTTACCGAAACAACATATAAGGTTTATGAAAGTGATTTTGATGTAGTGGACTCAGGAACTTACGTAATGGATTTTAATGAGTTTGAATATACCAGTAGCATCGAAACCGATGGTGAAAGCGAAAGCGGTTCAGGTGCGGTAGTGTTTATTAATGACGAATTTATGGTCCTATTCAACGATGGTGACGCGACGACTCCTGATGATTTGACCATTTATGAAGCGGGAGAGTTTGAGGAGCAATCAACCGTTGTTATAACAAAAGAATAAATTTTGGTAAAAACCGGGCGGCTTCGGTCGCCCGTTTGGGTTTACAGCTTGTTTGGACTGCTATTTTTTACATACCATTACTTTAATCTTTAGAACTCAGCGTTAGGAACTCGATAATATTTTACCTATTCCGGCCGCTAAAAGAAACGAATGAATGATAGGTTTCGATATATGTTCAGGTAGCTTTCAATTTTAACTATAACACTATTTATAGCTATGGCATTTTGGTTTACATTAATGCTTTTCTGGTGATACCTAAGCAAAAGGCGATCGAAAAAGGAGGAAGAAATACAGCGCAAATGAATTTTTAAGTAGTTTGACTTCAAACTCGTAAGGAGCCACTTTAAAAGGTTGCGAGGGATGGCTAAAAAATTAAAAATGCATGGTGTGTGATCCATGTGGATGTGGTCATCGAGTAGATGACTTAATGAAGTCCCACCTAGCTTGTTGAGAAAAAACTGCATGACAAACCAGGTGAGTTCAAGTAAGTTTAAATTTTAGGAGTATTTAGCATCACCCCAAGCTAACATTGGAAGAAAAATAAAAGGGAGAAAAATCATACCTAGTGTATAACCTACTCCTTTACCAAAACCTTTTGATACTAGGTTGGTAAGCCAAATGCTCCAAACAATACCAACGTAAGGAATTAGAGTTAATAGTCCCCACCACATAGGTTTTTTAGCGATTTCAGCCCATACCAAGATATTGTAGATGGGTACAATAACTGCCCATCCAGGTTTTCCGGCCTTTTCAAATATCTTCCAACCAGCGATGATGATAATTAATAAAAATAAGAGGACGACTGCGCCGCCAACTCCAGCGAATAAATTTTCCATAATGAGTTTTTTGCTTAAAAATAACCAAATAGTTCAATTTTAGTTGGGCTAAGTCATAAATATTATAGAGCGATCAAAAAGATATGCTAACCCTTTACCTTCGCGGCATGAAAGTGGCGATTATAGGAGGAGGAGCAGCAGGTTATTTTGCGGCCATTTCGGTTAAAGAACACCATCCAAGTGCAGAAGTTTCTATTCTTGAAAAATCAACTAAAGTGCTGGCTAAGGTGAAGGTGTCCGGAGGAGGACGGTGCAATGTGACGAACGGATGCGCGACTACTAAGCAGTTACTACAGGGATATCCACGTGGCGCTAAACTGTTGAAAAAGCTCTTTAGAGAGTTTGACAATCATACTACACAAGGTTGGTTTGAAAAGCATGGTGTGAGCCTGAAGACAGAAAAGGATGGAAGAGTGTTCCCTATGTCTAATAGCTCACAAACTATAATCGACTGTCTTCAAGAGAAGATAAATAGACTTGGTATCCAGGTGCTTATGTCCAGTGACGTAACATCCATTCGGTTAGAACCAGATAGTATAGACTTGATCACAAAATCGAAAGGAAGTATGGCTTATGATAGGGTTATCATAACCACCGGGGGAAGTCCAAAACGATCAGGCTTCAGTTGGCTTGAACAAGCTGGAGTGGAGATCATTCCTCCGGTTCCGTCTCTATTCACCTTTAATATGCCACAAGAATCCATAACCTCTCTTATGGGGGTGGTTGTAAATAATGCCGCCGTGAACATACAAGGGGCTAAACTTAAGGCCGAAGGACCGCTGCTCATTACCCATTGGGGTATGAGTGGCCCTGCTATTTTGAAGCTTTCGTCTTTTGGAGCCCGTCTGTTGGCTGATATGAACTACCAATATAAGGTTCAAGTAAACTGGGTGAATGTGCAAAATGAGGAACTGGTGAAATCGACATTGACGGAGATCACTGCTTCTAATCATCATAAATTGATGGTCAACCTTGCGCCGTATGATCTTCCCAAACGGTTTTGGGTGTATATGCTCGCTAAGGCTGGTATTGAAGAGCATAAAAAATGGGGGGACTTGGGTAAAAAGGCGATGAATAAACTGGTGACTATCATGACGAATGATGTCTACCAAGTTTCAGGTAAAACAACCTTTAAAGAAGAATTCGTAACCTGCGGAGGAGTAAGCGTAAGCGCTATCAATACTCAATCCCTGGCGAGCACCGTTGATCCAAGACTGTATTTTGCCGGGGAAGTACTTGATATTGATGGGATTACCGGAGGGTATAATTTTCAAGCGGCTTGGACCACTGGGTTTATTGCTGGGCAGTTGAAATAATAGATCACTATGTCGGTATCATTTCGTTAGCATTAATTTATCATCAATGAGTCTAATTAGTATTAAGAAAAAAAACGGAGTTATTCATCTTGATGGAGATATAAATTTCCTGATTGGTTCTTTCGTTTTTGCCTTGCTTTTTGGAGCAGCATATTTAAGCACAAAAAACGTCCTTCAAAGTCTAGTATTTAGTGTTCCTTTCACCATAGTAACACTAGTAATAACCACGGCAATTGAACATTTTGGTAAAAAAAGACACAACTCAATTCATAATTCGTCGACCTTTCTGGACTTTTATAGTAGAGGGTTCGAACAGGAGAGAATTGGAGAATATAACGGGTTAATTACTCTTTGGAAACAGAGGTCCGTAAGATGTTATTACGAATGGTCAAGGCTCTCAATCTTTCCTCCCTGTTTTGGAAACATTGTATTTGTTATCTACTTCAAACCACTTATTGACAACATGTACGATCTCAACGTTGATCAAGGGCGAATAGATCATCTAAACGCAAAATATGGAACAAATGGAAGATTTGGTAGTTATCGTAGATTTGATGTTGATAGGCTGGTCCTCGGAATGAGTTTTAATTCTTGGATGACTCCACAACGGTTCATTTCCATACTTGAAAAAGCACTCATTATTCTAACTAATGAAGAACTAGCCGCAATTGACATTAAAAGCCCTGAGCATAAGGAAGCGAGTGAAAAAAGTTGGTTCCTGCCAAACACTCAACTTATTCGGGAGTGGCAGGAAACTCAAACAGAAAATAATGCAAACAAGCAGTAATGAAATCATGGCTATTTTGCACCCGAAACACTAACTATATCACACGCCACAATTCATACTGAGGCGATATTGACACCTGATCACAATTCCTGAGAGAGAACTAGTCTTCTTACATAGGATGAATTTATCTTCAAACTAACTCCACCCTCAGACGGATTCTCTCTGTAGAGAGATCATTGGCTCTCTATGCCCCTAGTTGTTCATAAGAGATAAATATCCATCTTAATGCCAATTTGACTCTGGCACTAACACCATACTGGGATGTCGGATTCTATCAAACCTTGTCTTCGTCGAATATATGGTTTTAGTTTATTTCGTTTGATCTATATTTACTTTATATGAATTATAAAGGTGTTTATTGGATTATTATGGTATCGTTTTTTGCTGGGCCCAAATTATTGGGTCAGGGCATTGGAACAATTGACGAGTATGGATGGACGGTTCTGACTCCGTCCGAGGATTCAAGACAGGTGTATGTAAGCAGTAGTGAGGGGAATGATGATAATGACGGGTTGTCACCTTCCACTCCTAAGCGCACGATAGGTGCGGCAGATGCACTTATAAGAACTGGTTTTCCCGACTATCTTCTTTTGAAACGCGGTGACACATTTTCTGGTGGGACGCTAGGTCGATGGAAGAGTGGTCGTAGTGCAAAGGAGCCTTTGGTTTTATCCTACTATGGAGAATCAGGCGCACGGCCGATGATCATTGTAGAACAGATCTTTATCCGTCTTCTCGCTCAGCCGAGAAATCATGTGGCCATAGTCGGAATTCATTTTTACAAAGAAACAAGTGATCCGGCATCGCCTAATTTTGACAATACAAATTGTGTAAACGCTCTAGCCATATTTCCAGGACCATCTGGAGGTGAAAATTACCTCGTAGAAGATTGTAAGTTCCAGTATTGTTGGGTAGCGGCTCAGGGAAAGAACACTACATTTTTAAGGAATTTTTCTTTTCGAAGAAATATAGTCAGTCAGACGTGGACACATAACTCGCTTACTGAGCATACTGGGGGTGTGGGGAATATACAAGGACTGTTTGTCTCACGAATTGAGAATTTAGTCATTGAAGAAAACTTTTTTGATCACTGTGGGTGGAGTGAAGAGATTGAAGATGCTAACGCGAACCAATTCAATCATAACATATACATCCAAAATGATTGTGCAGGTGAAACTGTCCTGAAAGGAAATGTTTTGATGAGAGGAGCCGCGCATGGTGTGCAACTCAGATCCGGTGGGAATGCTCGTCATAATGTGATGATCAACAACGCCATTGGGATGAACATCGGTTATAGCGCAGCGCCAACGGAATATGCTGGAGCTACCACAGTCAGCGATAATATCGTTACCGATGGGAGACCGCAAGTACCGAATGATATTACCTTTCCGCAAACAGGTGCGGTCTGGGGACTTTGGATGCAAAACATTGAAAATGCATCGGTGGATCGCAATATTGTTTCAAATATTCTGGAACCTACTGGACTGAACATGCGTCCCTATCAGGATTTTACAGATCAGGATGGTGATGGAATTAATTTTATGAATCCAAATCTTTTTGGAGAACAAAACATTGCGTGGAACTGGGTGCTACAGAACTTTCCGAATAACGAAGATTGGCCGGACGCTGCGCGCAATATACAATCTTTTGCCAGCTTGAAAGAATGGGGAGACATGGAAGGATACGGTCAACATCATTTGAATAGACCTCTAGGCGTATATACCTATGAGTACTCCGCTTATGAATATTTGAATTATATCCGAGAGGGTTTTGGTTTTAGTAACGAAGAAACCAGCGATTATTTTTTTACTGATACTAACGCGGATCCCGATCCAGACCCCAACACTGATCCCGATCCAGACCCAGATATGGATCCAGACCCCGATCCCAATGTGGAGGATGAAGATGATCAAGATGGTGTTATTGCGTCAGCACTTTCCGAACAGCAAATAGCTTTGTACCCTACTCTTTTAAAAGGTGACTATGTTATTCACTACAAGGGTGAAGTGCCTGCGGGTAGCTTTGTGAGCCTAACAGATGTTTTAGGGAAGTCTTTAGTAGTCGAACTGAAGGGGCAATTCTTGCTTCCTTTAGCCATGAGAGGTGCCAAAGGCGTGATTATCGCCAGAGTATATCAGAAAGACGGAACCCAAGTGCATACGCAAAAGCTCTTGTTAGACTAAAATAGACCGGCTGCCGATTATCTATTCGGCAGCCGGTCTAACAAGTTGATAACAACTTGCGCTCCGGGGTTATATGCCATAGACAGCATAAGAAACACAATTTCTAAAAGTTTAGCTGCTCAGTAGCTTCCTGAATTTCCAAATCGGAAGGTTTTAAGGTGCTGATAAGCGCTAATGATATGATCAGGTGAAGGACAATTGCGGAAACGGCCAACACCTTACTTATTTTAATTTTCATCATGATTTAGTTCGTTTTTAAATGTAGTGAATCCAGTTTTTAGCTCTTCCATATCTATATCTAACAAGATCATTTTTTTAAAAAGTATAGGAAGATCTATGGATTGGAATTCTTTCTTTTTTTCGTTTAATACCCGTTGATAGCCATCTTTGGCGACAAAATAGCCGATACCTCTTTTATTGTAAATAATGCCACGGTCACTCAGATGTCCAAAAACTCGTACTGCTGTATTTGGATTTACCTCCATCATCTCAGCGATTTCGCGAACTGACGGTATACGATCTTCAGGAACCCATTTTTTAGATAATATATATTCGAAGATGAGATCCGCTATCTGAAGGTATATTGGCCGATTATTGTCAAACCGCATGCTTATATCTCTTTTTCTTTTAGACGGAAATAGGTAATGATTAAGGGGATTGGACAGGAGAAAATACCCATCACGATTTGAAGATTATCAGTTACCTGCTTTCCTTTTTCTGGAAGATTAGAAAAAATTTCAGTACCGTAGCCACTGAACTCTATCATCATATCAAAGAAGAAAATCCCCATGATAATAGCGAATACGAAGAAATAGGCCATTAGTAGGAATAGCGTTTTGATAAAATGTAGGCTCCTAAACCATATAGCCCCAAGGATGTATACTGGTACCCAAAGAAGGTACAGGTAGATTCCATCTAAATACTCCTGTGTGAATAAAGTAGGGAATTCCCAGAGACCGTTAAATACTAGCGCTCCAATAGTTACTCCTACGGCCGAAAGTGCTTGCATCAGTAAGGTCATAATGATAATATACATTACCGATGTCTTTAGCAGAGTAGCCAGCAATCGTTCCTCAACGTTTATGGGGAGGGTCAACCCAGTATATGCTCTTTCAGGCTTATGAAGCTCTTGAAAACTAATCGAAGCATAGATGACACCAGCAAGTCCGAGTAAGACACTGGCTACTCTGGAAATTTCACTGCTTTCCATTTTCAAATCACCAATTAGCGTCAAGAGGCTTACAACCACAAAGAAGAGTGAAAAGAAGGCCAATGAAACCAGTGTCTTCGACTGATTTAGAAACAGGTCTCGTCTGATATAGTTGACAATGGAACTAATAGATATCATGGGATTAGAAATTAGAGGTTAATGTTTGAAGAACCGGGTCGGGGGACTCATGTAGCGCGTTGAATAAGAGTTCGAGGTCAACTTCTGATGAGACCTCACCTCTCCGTTTCATAATGCACTTTCTGCCCAGCGGATCGTTTTGATAGAGTACCTCATGGCTTTCTTGCTGCGGACCAAAGAGCAATCGCTTCTCAATTTCATACAAGTCAGTATCTAAGATGATTTTTGAATTGATAAGCATAAACACATGATTGATTAACCCGTAGATATCCGCAATCTGATGTGTGCTGATGATAATGTAGCGCTCATCATTGAGAGATCTGGCGATTACCTTTTTGAATTCGCTTTTTGAAGGAATGTCAAGTCCATTTGTTGGCTCGTCAAGGACTAAGAACTTGGTGTTAACGGCCAGACCAAAGGCAATCAAAACTTTTTTGCGCTGTCCATGAGAAAGCTTCAGTAAGTTACGGTCGCCGGTAAGACTAAATTCTTTCACCAGCTCTAAGAACTGGTCGTGATTATACTTGGGATAAAATGACCCGTTGAGTTTTCCGTAGTTTTGAATGGTTACGGACGGTAAATCAAAACTCTCTGGTATGATGTGAAGGTCTTCTAAAATGGGACGTCTTCGCGTCGAGACTAGCCGGTCATCAATCGTACAGGTGCCAGACTGCGGAAAAATAAGCCCGGTCATTAATCTTAATAAGGTTGTTTTTCCTGCGCCATTCATTCCAAGCAGTCCATAAATGTTGCCAGGTCGCAACTCAAGGTCGATGTTTTCAAGAAGAGGCTGCCCCTTCTTGTACCGAAAAGTTAATTCGTTTACTTTGAACATTAGTGTACTAGTTTTTTAATACACTGCTAAAGTAGATGGTGTGATGATGCTATCAAAATTTTTTTTGTCAAAAGATGTCACACTTGATGATCGTCTTCAAATAACGGGTCGGGATAACTGAATACCTCGCTCAGAAATAGCAAAGGAAATTAGAGGGGCTTGGAGATAAATTTATTACCTGCAACCAAATTGGATAATTACATAAAAGAATTGGGTTGAATGATGCATGGCGGTTCTCAGATCAGTTATAAAATAGACTTTATATATTATTGCCAAAATTTCGTGATTCATGAGCACTTCAAATGAAAGCCTAAAAGCGACATTACTTGTCCACTGTCCTGATCAAAAAGGAATATTATCCGCGTTAACCTCATTTCTTTCGGAGAACAATGGTAATATCGTAGAGCTTGATGAG
>CAYMST010000004.1:30308-41796 GCA_964393115.1 uncultured Roseivirgaceae bacterium
CATGTGGATCGGGATAACGGAATTTTCTTCATGCGTGCCGTATGGGAACTTAATGATTTTTACATTTCTAAAGATCAACTTCATGACTACTTTGAAAAGAAATATGCCAGTCATTTTGATATGCAATGGCGCATCTACTTTTCTGATCGAAAGCCCAGAATGGCAGTTTTTGTCTCGAAGTTATCCCATTGTTTATATGATATATTAGCGAGGTATCAATCTGGCGATTGGGAAGTGGAGATTCCACTGGTGATAAGTAATCACGAATCATTAAGATCAATAGTAAAGCAGGCTGGAATAGCGTTTCACTATTTGCCGGTCAATAAGGAAAACAAATCAGAGCAGGAGGCAAAGCAAATCCAACTGCTAAGCGAGCACGATATTGACTTTATAGTGCTCGCTAGATACATGCAAATCCTTAGTCCCGATTTTATTAGCCATTATGTTAATAAAATTATTAACATCCATCATTCCTTTTTACCTGCTTTCCCTGGGGCAAAACCATATCACTCTGCGTACGAACGAGGGGTGAAGATCATCGGTGCAACCAGTCATTATGTTACTTCAGACCTTGATGCCGGCCCCATCATCGAACAAGATGTCGCGCAGGTCTCTCACAAGGAAGATGTAAAAAGGATGATTAGAAAGGGACAAGACCTAGAAAAGATAGTGCTTTCACGAGCGATTTGGAATCATCTACAAAGGAAGATCATGGTATTTCGTAATAAAACTGTTGTTTTCGATTGATATTCGTAACGACGCGATCTGTTTTTTAGCAGGTTTTGAATATTGTTAATTTAACGTTCAATAATTGAACAATATTCATTTATAAGTGTTAAATTAAGCTTGTAAATTATTGATAAAGAGCGGCTAACATTGGTAGTTAATCGCTCTTTTTTTTCAATTAATTTGTTTAACGCTGTTAATCGCGCAAAATGACTGATGAAAGAAGAGAAAGGGAGATCGCTAGCATGAAGTCTAGTATCGTAGAAGCTGCTAGAGAAATTGTAATGGACCAGGGATGGGACAAGGTCTCCATTAGAAATATTGCTGCTAAGATCAACTATAGTCCACCGCTCTTGTATTCATATTTCAAAAATAAAGATGATATCCTTGGAGAGCTACAGAAAGAGGGGTTTAAAAAGCTCAAAAAACGCTATAGTGCTATTGCTAAAAAGGAAAAACCAAAGAAAGCAATCAAAGCTATCTCCCATGAGTATGTTGATTTTGCGCTGCATAATCCCGAGTTATTTGGGTTGATGTTTAACCTCAACGGAGTTACCTGTAGCAGTGAAAAAGGCATGTCTGAAATGTATGACTCCAGAGACGTGGTTGAAACTATTCTCCGTAAAATTTCGAAAAACGAATCGGGGCAAGAACTATACATCAACTGGTGGAGTTTGGTTCATGGCTTTATTGCCATCCATACGGCAAACTATATCCACCTATCCAAAAAGAATAGATCGGAATACCTCAATAACATGCTGGATCGATTCGTCTCGGCTATTGACTAATCGCTTGATTTTCTGTAAGGATTTGTGATTCGCTCTCGCTGAGCCTAAGGTCTTTTATCATCTTTCTGATCGAGGGCCTGAAGATGGATAGATTGGCTAATACAAGCATATAAGTGATGACAAAAAGTGAGTTTTTGTGAAGGTACAACCCCAATAAGGACAAGGCAGCAGAGGCTGTAAACAACTGGAATTTTTTGATATTCGCGTCGTAAAGGGTTAACAATTTTTGGCGAAGTGTGTCAGTTGATGTGGTCGACTTTAAGTGTTTTCGGAATTTGTCAATACCCAAATAAAATAAAGTGCCACTCCCGATAAACAGTATCCCCATGGTGACAACACCCAACATACCTGTTAGTATTGGAGATCGATCGCCCTTTACATCCACCTCTAAAAATAGTAGGCCGAAAGGAAGCAAGGAAACAGCTATGTAAGCATTAAATAAGAAATAAAGCTTAGCATAGAATTCCTTGCCATCACGAAAAACGGGCTTTTTCCCCATAGTATACTTAACCTATTTCGATGACAACATCATCTGATTTAGGATGGCCTACGCAGCAGAGCACATACCCTTCATCAATTTCTTCTTGTGTCAGTCCATCAGCCTCTGTCATGTGTACCTTACCCGATTGCACTTTACCTCTACAGGCTGTACAGAGTCCACTTTGGCAGGAATAAGGAAGGTCAATACCGAGGTCCAAACCAGTTTCTAAGATTGATTTCTTTCCACTTACAGCGTAGACATGCTCTTCGCCGTCCATGATCACTTTTACTTCATGCTCGCCACTACTGCTATCAGAAGAAGCAACAGAGGTGTCAGTAGATGCTACAAAACTCTCTTTGAATCGCATTTCTGACGCTACCCCAAGTTGATCCAGTGAGTCGATGACTAAGTTCATCAAAGGTTCTGGTCCACAAGTGTAGGAGATAGCTTCATGAATGTTAATATCATTACTTTTAAGCGTGTTTTCGATCGCTTCTTTGGTTAAAAAACCAGAAAGTCCAGACCACTCTCCCAAAGGGTTGTCCAGACTGTGTACGACCGTAAATCTACCTTTATATTCAGCCTCAAGTTGCTTGAGAGAATTTTTGAAAATAATGGAGTCTTCGTTTCTATTGGCATAAAGAAGGAATACACGCTTATCAGAGGTATAAAGCGCGGTCTTGGCAATGGAAAGTAATGGCGTAATACCACTTCCACCTCCGAACAGCACAATTTGATTTGCGTCTTGAGCCTTATCTAAAGTGAAATTACCCATTGGAGGCATGATTTCCACTTTTTGGCCTGCTTGGAAATGGTCATTGATGAAATTGGACATCTGTCCGCCTTCTACCCTTTTAACAGCCACTGCCGGTAGTTGATCCACGGATTTGGCAGAACATAGTGAGTACGCCCTTCTTATCTTTTTACCGTTTACTTCCTGAACAATAGTGATGAACTGCCCCGCTTTATAGTCCAATTCTGGTAGGTCGAAAACAACGCTTACTGCGTCAGCAGTCTCTTTGATTACTTGGTTGATTGTCGTCGTAAGCGTATCCGAGGGACTCGATTCTTTCTTTTTTTTCTTCTTAAATAATCCAAATGCCATATGAAAGATAGACTTTTTCGCTCGCAAATATAGGTGGTCGGCTCAAATTGGCTTAGTAAATAGCTCACAAACGAGATTTATTTTGGTAGTAACTGCACTTCGGTTGAGTTGGAAAAGTTAACTTTGCGCCTTTCAAATTTTGACATGACATTATCTTCACTATCAGCCGTTTCACCAGTAGACGGACGCTACCACAGACATACAGCAGGATTATCCAACTTCTTTTCGGAGTACGGACTTATTTATTACCGTGTTTTGGTGGAAATAGAGTATTTTCTACTGTTAACTGATTTTGGTCTTCCGGAGCTAAGCGGGTTTGATGCGACAAAAGCAGAGGCATTACGCAAAATTTATCTTGAATTTTCGGAAGACGATGCCACGGCTATCAAGGAGGTTGAAAAGACCACCAATCACGATGTAAAAGCGGTAGAGTATTTTATCAAGTCAAAGTTTGATGCTTTAGGATTGGAGCAGTTTAAAGAGTTTATTCACTTTGGACTTACCTCTCAGGATATCAATAATACCGCCGTTCCGCTTTCGCTCAAAGATGGCTTAGAAAGCGAATGCTATCCACTATTAAATGAAGTACTGGATACCCTGGAGGGACTTTCTGGAGAGTGGAAGGATATATCGCTATTAGCGCGTACTCATGGACAGCCAGCTTCACCTACCCGCTTAGGTAAAGAAGTTGAGGTCTTTTGTGAACGAATTCGACAGCAGTTCAATCTTATCGTTCAGGTGCCGTTTGCGGCAAAGTTTGGTGGAGCCACGGGAAATATGAACGCACACTTTGTAGCGTACCCAGATAAAGATTGGCACGCTTTCGCGAACCAATTTGTAGGAGAGCAACTCGGGTTGCATAGAAGCTTTCCTACTACTCAAATTGAGCATTACGACCATTTAGCGGCTTTGTTTGATGGTTTGAAAAGAGTGAATACAATCCTTATTGATTTTAGCAGAGATATTTGGCACTATGTGTCTATTGAGTATTTCAAACAAAAAATTAAGAAAGGAGAAGTTGGCTCTTCTGCAATGCCTCATAAGGTGAACCCCATCGATTTTGAAAATGCGGAAGGAAACTTAGGAATTGCAAATGCCATTCTGGAACACCTCTCTGCAAAGCTTCCTGTGTCTAGGTTGCAACGTGACTTAACGGATTCAACGGTTTTAAGAAACGTAGGAGTGCCGCTCGGTCATATGATCATTGCCTTAAAATCTCTACTAAAAGGCTTGGGTAAGCTACAGCTTAATGAAGACGCTATTCAAGATGATCTGGAAGAGAATTGGGCAGTGGTTGCTGAGGCGATTCAGACGATACTCAGGAAAGAGTCATATCCAAATCCTTACGAAGCACTAAAGGATTTAACACGAAAAAATGAGAAGATCACCAAGGCTTCCATTCACACATTTGTAGATGGGCTTAATATCTCAGATGAACTGAAGGTCTATATGAAAGAAATCACTCCTTTTAACTATGTAGGGAGGTAGTAGATATTCGAGTTTCAGATACAATCCTTAACTCATGGACCTGTTCGTAGTTAGGGATTGTTATTTTCAAGAAGGTTATCTACATTGTGAAATCCAAGCTTTCTTTCCAGCTTCAGTTAGAATAGCCGAATCACTCGTTGAATAGCTATTCAAATCCGTTAAAATCATTCAAATTTCTTGCAAATAGGACGAAAATCTAAATCTTGGCGTATGTAACGTGGTGTTATAAGACCTTTACAATAGGAATTAATTAAAACACTATGAATTTACATACACCATTATCCGTCTATTCACTTCTAGTCTTATCGTTATTAATCTTAAATACTCCAAGCACCCTTTTAGCTGAAACTGCACCTGAGGAAACCACAATCACTTTTCAAGTTCAAAAAGGAGGTGATTATTATCTATCAAAATCATTTCTGGAGATCACAGATTTAAAAACTGGGCAAATCCGATATCAAAAATGCGGAAATGACGGAAAGTTTAGAATGCGTTTTGGGCAACAACAAAACATCCTAGTTAGGGCTTTTCGACATAAATACATGCATGCTGGAAAGAAGCTCGATTTAGCAAAAACAAGTACAGACCATTTTTCTGTTGGATTGGGTATGCAGCCCGTTCAAGAAGGGAGGAGTATTGGATATAGGAATATTAAATTCTCGGATGGGCGTATCCAATTTGATTTGGCTTCGATATCAGACCTTTCGGCTATTGAACGACTTTTGTGCATGAATGAAGACATTGAAGTGCAGCTTGGTGTGCATAATGGCCTTAACTTAGATAAGAAGGCATCTTTGTCAGAATCGAAGACCATGGTAGCCGCGTTAAAAAAGTACTTCGAGGTGCTTGGTATGGGCCTGTCTTCCAGAATTGGTTACCAGGCCTATGGAAATACGAAGCTGGTTTCAAAGTTGCCGAATCAAGCTGACGGAGTGATTGAACTTCTCGTAACCAAGAGGTTTGAAGAATTTAAAGTTGACGACCAAATACCGTTTCCCAAAGAGGAGGTTCGGCTTTCTAACTTTCCCTTGAACAACCTAGGTAACGAAGCACTTGAGCATGTCGTCAATGCACTTATGAAAGAAGTTAAATTTGAACAGGGAAGCGATATGATACAAGAAACTTCCTTTAAAGCACTTGATCTGATTGCCAAACTCATGAAAAGATCGAGATTTGATGTCGCCATCTTTACAGGTCACACTGATAATATTGGTAGTGAAGAATTTAACCTGCGTCTGTCCCTGTTGAGAGCACAAAAGACAAAGTTGTATCTGGTGACCAGTGGGCTAGAAGAAACGAGGTTATTAGCAAGAGGAGGTGGCGAAACGAACCCAACTATGAGTAACGCTAATAAATCTGGAAGAGCACGAAATCGCAGGGTAGAAGTACAGTTTACTAATTCCGAGGCTTCGTACTAAACGCTTTGCGTTGCTGGTAACATTGTCTATTTGGAATGAAACAGATTTTTCGAGTGATACGGATTGATTGCTACTAAATGACTGGGGTGTTAAAGCCGTTGAATCAACAGGGATTGATCAATCTGGTCCGCCTTCAAAGGTGATGAACAGTGATATATTATGATAGACTAACCGCTTTAGCGGAGCATTAAAGGCATTATTAGGGTCGTCTTTAAGCATATTAGTCAGTCCATAGGAGTATCTAACTTCAGGAGAAAATTTGAACAGCGGATAAAACATGTCAAATCCAACGCCCACATCTATTGAAGCTCCAAATTTCTTGGTGGACATACCCTTAAACTCATCATCTCGTTCGCCTCGAGCTGCGGCTTGAAAATAGGGTTTTATCCCACCTACGAAGTACATGCCTACATTTCCTCTACGCACCGATTTGTATTTGAACAGGATAGGGACTTCTACAGTGGTAGGATCTCTTACTTCTATGATGTTGTCTTGTTCAGGTTTTGTAAACCGATAATTGAATGAGTATTCTGAAAATGAAACCTGAATCAGTGCTCTGATATCCAGATACTGCAAAATATGGAAGTTAGCAATAAAGCCCACTTTGAAGCCAGGACTATTCTGCGGAATAATGGAATGCAATGAATCCAAAAAACCTTGAAAAGAACCGGGTTCGCCTTGTATATACTGATCGGAATACTCGATTCTAGCCTTTGAGCTATGAAGCCCTATCAGATAGCCAAAGTGAACAAATCGATTATCGAAGTTTTGGAGGTTCAGCTTGATGTTTCGTTGACCGTAGGTATTGAGCCCACTTCCTACAAGAAGCAGCGTAAGGATAATTACTTTATACCCGTGTATATTGAACTTATTCCAAAAGTTAGTGGCTTGCATTGTACCTGTCGATAACCGAGTTTAACTAAAACATTCGTAAAATCCTCTCCATCTGGAAACTGCTGCACAGATTCCGGAAGGTAGGTGTACGCTGAGCTGTCCGATGAAATAGAACGACCTACTAACGGAAGTATTGCCTTAAAGTAAAAGTTATAGAGTTGCTTGAAAGGGAATATGCCAGGCTTCGAAAACTCTAAGATGACGATTTTCCCTCCTTCTCTTGTTACGCGCAACATCTCTGAAAGTCCTTTCTCAAGATTTTCAAAGTTACGGACACCAAAGGCTACTATCACCCCATCGAAATAGTTGTCTTCGAAAGACAACGCCTCTGAGTCACCTTTGCGGAGTGAAATAATACCATCATACTTTTTGTTCCTAATCTTCTCACGCCCTTTTTCCAACATGCCCTCGGAAATATCTACTCCGATTACCTCTTTAGGATCAAGCTTTAGGGACTCTATAGCAAAGTCACCAGTTCCTGTTGCAATATCGAGAATAGTTGTCGGGGATACCTCAGATAACAGCTTAATGGCCTTTTTCCTCCAGGCTATATCAATGCCCAAACTCAAGAAATGATTTAAGAAATCATATTTGGGGCTTATGTTATCGAACATTTGTTCGACCTGCTGTTTCTTAGTTAAGTGTTTATCTTTGTAAGGTGTAACAGTCATCATAAAGAAAAGAATTGCAATATTAAGCATTAACCTATTGCATTAGATGATTGTTAAAGATTAATTACGAATTCATGTCTGTGAAATCAGCAGTTTTTAAAATGAGCAATCAGGATTATTTGAAATGTCCAAAACCTGATATGCCAGAATATGCGTTTATCGGAAGGTCCAATGTCGGGAAGTCTTCTCTGATTAATATGCTGACCAACAAAAAGGGGTTGGCAAAGACATCCTCAAAACCGGGAAAGACGCAGCTTATCAATCACTTTCTTATTGATGAAAATTGGTATCTTGTCGATCTGCCTGGATATGGTTGGGCGCAGGTAAGCAAGGAGAAGAAAAAAAGTTGGGGGCCAATGATTGAGAAGTATTTGATCAATAGGAAGAACCTACTTAACGTCTTTATCCTGGTGGACTCGCGTCATGAGCCCCAGAAAATTGATGTAGAGTTTATCAACTGGATGGGACAATCAGGAATCCCGTTTTCCATTATTCTCACTAAGGCTGATAAGCTCTCAAAAAATCAGGCTATGTCCAATATGGCACGGATCAAAAAAGAACTATTAAACTATTGGGAGGAATTACCTCCATTCTTTTTGACGAGTGCTGAGAAAAAGCAAGGGAAAGAAGAGCTATTGAATTTTATTGATCAAATAAATAGCGAGCATCAAAATACATTTACATTTGCCAAAAATATCTAATTAATGGAGTTTAGTGATCTAGCGACCGTTTCAGGAAAAGGTGGTTTATTCAAAGTGGTCAGTCCTACGAAGTCAGGGCTAATATTGGAATCGTTAGATGAGCACAAGAAAAAATTAGTTGTGAGCTCACAAATTACCAAGGTTTCTATCTTGGCTGAGATAAGCATATATACTAACGATGAAGAAGGATCAATACCATTGGATGACGTTTTGAGAAAAATACACAAAGAGTTTGATGGTGACTTAGGAGTGACTAAAAACTCTGATTCCGATGAATTAAAAGCTTTTTTTAGACATGTATTGCCTGATTATGATGAAGAGCGTGTGTACGTTTCGGATATCAAAAAGGTAGTGAATTGGTATGGTATTCTAGGAAAGGAAGCGCCGGAAATCCTGTTAGAACAGAACAAAGAAGAGGTTGAAGAAGGTGTTCAAGATGCTGAAGTAATCGAAGAATCGACTGCCAAAGATGGATCTGAAGCAACTGACAGTAGCGACTCTTCTAATTAATAAACACTTTCGGCTTGACAATCCTATTGAGGTCAAGCAGGCACTAAAAGCCAATCAATACTATGATTGGCTTTTGGATGAACTCTCTACTATTATTTCTTACCTTCTAGATAATGATATGCATCAGTTGATGCAGGTCATGTATAGAATCGATGTTTCAGAGCACCGTTTTAAACAAATAATCACTTCTATGGCGGTAGGTGACGTTGCTGAGCAATTGGCGGTAGAAGTAATTAGACGAGAGCTTCAAAAGGCGGCGACTAGAATGTCTTATGCAAATCGCTAGACAAAGTGATCTAGTGTACTGACGACTCCCCCCAAGTAGGATCGGCCAAATAAGTTGACATGTACGAGATAGGGGTATAGGTTGTATAAAGGGATTCTTTCCTCAAACCCAGGCTCTAACGGAGATACTTCTTGATAACCTTCATAGAAGCCTTCACCAAAACCTCCAAACATGGTCGTAAAAGCTAACTCAACTTCTCGATGGGCAAAATGAACTGCAGGATCTATGATATATGGACGCGAATGACCTGACTGCGCCATTTCGAACATAACATTTCCCGACCATAAGTCTCCGTGAACCAGAGCAGGTGGCTCCTTGGGAAATAAATCTTCTAACCTGCTGAATAGAATGTCGAATCGTTCTCTGATCTGAATATCAATAAGCCCCTTTTGTTCTGCCAAGCGAAGTTGTGGAACCAGACGGCAATGGATAAAAAACTCACTCCACGACGAATGCTTGGTGTTGTCTTGGGGTAAACTTCCAATATAATTGTCGTGCTTAAATCCAAATCCTGGAGCCGAGACCTCATGAAGCAAAGCCAGTTGCTTGCCTAATGTGGTCCAGGAACTTGTGCTTGGTGCCGCTGCTGAGATGGCTTCCATGAGCAAAAAAGCAGAATCTCTTGTTTTACTCGCTTTTATGGGACGTGGACAGTTGACCGCCCTTGTAGACAAAAGCGCCTCAAGGCCAAGAGCTTCTTTCTCAAAAAAATCGAGGGACTCACCAGGCAACCATTTGATAAAATAATCCCCTTTATTGGTCCTAATAATGGCTGTATTATTGATACAGCCACCACTAGTTAATTGATAGCTGTTGATATCAATTGGTTCAGCAAATGCCTCAACTAATGCTGCTTGAAAGAAGTCATTTAATTGCTGTTCGTTAAGCGAATGCATAAGATACTTCATCTGCAAGATTTTCACAGGACTCTTGCAGCATATCAAAAACTCTTTGAAAACCATCCTCTCCGCCATAGTATGGGTCAGGTACATCCTCTCCGGATTGGTTATTGTCAAAGGACTGCATGAGATGGATATTATCATGGCCAGAAGCTCCTTTTTTACTCGTGATGTCTCTCAGGTTGGCTTTGTCCATTGCTAAGATATAATCGAAGTTTTGAAAATCTGCTTCCTCCAGTTGTCTCCCCCGGTGCATGATGGGTATACCGTTCCTGCTTGCGATAGCCACTGATCGTGGATCTGGGGTCTCGCCTATGTGCCAATTTCCCGTGCCACAAGAGTCGACACTAATCTTATCCTCTAATCCTCTTTTTTTAACGATATCCTTAAAAACTGCCTCTGCTAATGGTGACCTACAGATATTTCCCAAACAAACGAAAAGAACGTTTTTCATTACCCTCAAACTAAAATTGTACTATTCAGACTGCAAAAATATGTGCAACCGACTTTATGAAGAGGTAAAATGATTGTTGAAAACCAAAAAAAGAAAAAAAATGAAATCAACGTACTCATGCCATCCATCGTATTAAGGGCTTTGAGTGCTAATTTGATGAATCAACCGAGACTGGAGGTAAATCAAATGATGCAAAAAATGCTTGAATAAAGGTTGCCTTAGGTTCGGACCAAAACTGACTCAACAAGACGTGCGATGAGTATTTAGACCAACAAGTGAAACGCTTTTGATACGTTTCGACACGATCAAAACGTGTATGTTTTCTAATTATCAAGAGTCAATAGACTTTGCACAGGGTGCCATTCAAAAACGTCTATTCATCCTTAGAATGCCTACTAAAGATGAATTAGCATTTTTTTAGTTCATTCAAAAGTGCTTTTACTTTCGTTGTTGCTCCAATAGGCTTTCAATTAATTTCTGTTGGACGTCCAGGCGCTTTTCTTGTTGAATTGTGTACAAGGTGAGCTCCTCAATTTTCTCCAGCAGCTTTTCAGTAAACGCACCAAGATCAACTCCTTTTTCTGTTTCTGTAGCCGGTGCGATTCCAGGAAGGCGATCATTTTTGGTGATGAACTTTTCTACCTCGCTGAGCGATCTAAGTCCATAGTCATCTGCAAAAACATAATCTGCTCCAATTTTTTTAACCTGTACCCGCTCTGCCAAAATAGTACCTTTGACAGTCAATAGAGCAGTGGGATTATCTGTGCCAATTCCAACGTTTCCGTGGTTAGAAATTCTCATTCTTTCTTTCACACCACCTTCATTTGTGTGGAAAGAAAAGAATCCTTTACCACTACCTACTTTAAAAGCAAAGTCATCCACTTCATTGACCCCGTTAAATCCGATTTGGTTAGATCCTTCATGCCCGTCCGACCCTCTTCTGAATTTAATAACTCCAGCATCCTCTTTTTTTCCAACAATCAGCGAACCAGCAACCTCCAGTTTACCTTCAGGATTATCTGTGCCAATTCCAACGTTTCCGTGGTTAGAAATTCTCATTCTTTCTT
>CAYMST010000004.1:41896-50468 GCA_964393115.1 uncultured Roseivirgaceae bacterium
TAACTCCAGCATCCTCTTTTTTTCCAACAATCAGCGAACCAGCAACCTCCAGTTTGCCTTCAGGGTTGTTGGTCCCAATTCCGACGTTTCCGTTGTTAGAAATCCTCATTCTTTCTTCTACTCCACCTTCATTCGTGTGGAAAGAAAAGAATCCATCTCCACTACCTACTTTAAATGCAAAGTCATTAACTTCGTTGATCCCGTTAAATCCAATCTGGTTAAATTCTTCATGTCCATCCGATCCTCTTCGGAAATTAATAACTCCGGCATCCTCTCTTTTTCCGACAATTAGCGAACCAGCAACCTCCAGTTTACCTTCAGGGTTATAGGTTCCAATTCCAACGTTTCCATTGTTAGAAATCCTCATTCTTTCTTTCACTCCACTTTCATTTGTGTGAAAAGTAAAGAATCCATTACCAGACTTAACTATCTGTGCGAAGTTATCATTTTCACCAGATCCATTAGTAACATTTAAAAAACCCAGTTCTGCAGCTTCATCCCAGCCGTTACCTCGTTCAAAATAAATTAGATCTGCCTTTAAAGTAGACTGGCCAAGAGAAACCGTTAGAATACATAGGGAAACCAAAATAAGTACTCCGGTTTTTTTCATGCTATTTGCTTTTACTAGTTCAAATATTCACGTATGTTGTATGGTGCAAATATATAAAGAACTATGGAGTTTGTTTACTATTAAATCAATGAAGTCATGATAAGTTTTGAAAAAAAAGATAATGTATTCAATAGCCACTAAGCAAATGAGCATTTTTATGCTTAGTGACCATAACAAATGCTTGGATTGGAGTGATAAAAGACGAGTTTTGAGTGCCTTAGTAAGTGATATGTCCCGATTGCTTTTTTACATTTTAACGCGATATACACTTTAAATCCTATCTTGCCCTTCTTTATAATATAGAAAGTAAAGTCTTTCTCGGTAATTATCAATGCCCACATTTAATACCGACTAAATCAGGCAACGTACTAATTTGAGTTCTATAGATTTTAGTGGTGTAAATCAAGGCCGTTTTCTGAAAGGTCAATTTTTTTTAATTTTTTTTCTGGTGCGGGGGTTACTTTTTCCTCCTTTGGCGTATAGACCAGTACATAACACAAATTTTATTCATACACCTGTTAAAAAATAGATAGATAAGCTCGGATTTTCCGGGCTTTTCTTTTTTAGTGTATTCCCTTCCTTAACTTTACAAAATGTATTTTGACAAAGCTTATCTGCTTTGGGGGCTTCTACTCATTTCAATTCCCATAGTCATCCACCTACTCAATTTGAGAAAGGTGAAAAAGGTTTATTTTTCAAATCTTCTTTTTCTTCAGTTATACAAGGATAAAAAAGGGACTAAAGCCAAACTTACCAAGCTAATCCTACTACTTATAAGGTGTGCTACAGTAGCGCTAGTGATCTTGGCTTTTGCCAAATTATTTTTGGGAAATAAAAAAACGTCGGGTCAAAGGGGAGCGGTAGCGATTGTAGTGGATAACTCTATTAGTTTGGAGGCTACTAACGGTGACCGAGAGACGCTTGACGAAGTGGCAAAGACTGTTGATGCTATAGTGGATCAAACTTCTCCTGATATACCCATTTATTTCTACAGCCAACAAATAGGTAACGCAACTTTGGCTATGGAAGCTCAAGAAGTGAAAATGACAGCAAGTACCCTCCGGTCCTCAGGCTTGCGTCATGATCAGACTAGTTTGCTTGCTGAACATGAGAATACTACGTTTTTTTATTTTTCAGATTTTCAAAAGAATCAACACTCCATAGAAACGCCATTCGACAGTACAAATCTGTACTATTTTGTTCCGTTCAAATACGATCTGAGCCGTAATGTTGGGATAGATAGTGTGTATATCTCTAAACCGATAAACTTCGGGAGCGATCATGCTGAAGTTTCGATTGTGTTAAGACAGCTGAATAAATCAGATAATGATATTCCGAAAGAAATACCGTTAAAGGTTTTAATCAACGGCACCCAACGATATTCTTCTACTGTCACCATGTCATCAAAGAATAAGGAGGTGTTTAAAGTAAAGTTAAACTATGATGCAGGTGTGAAGAACAAGTGTATTGTAGAAATAGAGGACTATTCTTTTCGACCAGACAATTATTTCTACTTCACGATGTCTAAAGAGCCTAGGAAAAAGGTTTATGTAATCTCAGAAAACAGAATGCGAGACGCACATTATGAAGCACTTTTTGGTAATGATTCGTTGTTTGATTTTAGGTTGGACCTTACTAATAGAGTTGACTTTACAGAAGTAGAAACGTCGGATTTAGTGATTCTTTCCGGAGTTTCTGATTTCGGACAGCTCTTACCAAAGGCTATTGGTAGTCGGAAACGAGCAAATAAACCAACATTTATCATTCCAAGTCGCACGGTAAGTAGTTCAGGAGAGATTCTTTCTGAAGTGAGTAATATCAGTTACACCCAATCGTGGGAAGGTGATACACTCGGTTTTCATGAATCTACCAAAAAAGCGAACATCTTTAGTAATGTATTTCGTGCAAGTACAGATGTGGTAACTCTCCCTCAGGTATATAAGTATTCGAGCTTAAACGGAGACTTCGAACCAATTATTAACCTTGAGAATGGTAGTCCGGGTATCATAAGAGTGTTAGGTAGTCAATTATATGCATTTACTTTCTCTCTCGAAGAGTCTGATTTTAAGGAGCACGTACTTTTTCTTCCTCTTTTTTATCAAATACTTGCTCGCCAAAGTGGATCAAAGAATAAGCTCTATTACTTCTTAGATGACAACACCATTAATATCGAGCTGGATCAAGAGGTGAACAAGACTGAGATCTTTAGAGTCAAAACAAAAGATGGTGAGTTTGTGCCCGATCAGAAAATAATCGGGCAGCGTAGACTTCTTTTATCTTTTCCTGAAAACATACAGCAAGGCTTCTTGACTTTGTTTTCTGGTCAGGAATACGTCGCTGATTTTGCTTTTAATTATTCTCGGTTAGAATCAGACTTTCGTCAATACTCTGGTGATGAACTCTTAGCTAAAGGAGGAGAAAACCTACGGGTTGTTGAGGGAGAAGATACCTTGGAATTATTAAGGTCAATTAAAAAAGACGACGGAGATAACGATTTTTGGAGGCTATTGGTTTTATCAGTGATCATATTATTACTGATTGAAACGGCTATATTGAGAACATTGAAATGAAGTTACTACTCAAAAAAGTTACCGTAAATAATCTTGGTTCGGAATATCACAATGAGACCGTAGATATTACTGTAGAGGGGAATATCGTAAAGGAAATTTCCGATTCTATTGACTCCTTTGACGGTGAAGTAATGGACTTGTCAGGGGCAACTATTAGCCCTGGATTCATGGACATGTGGTCCGATTTTGCTGACCCAGGCTTTGAGCACAGGGAGAGCATTGCATCTGGTAGTCATGCAGCTATTAAAGGTGGTTTTACGAAGGTTGCTGTTCTTCCAAATACCAACCCAGTTCGGGATAACAAATCAGGGATTTTATATTTGATCAACAATGCTAAAAGCATTCCAGTAGATTTATTGCCGTACTGTACCGTTTCTAAGGGCGGTAGAGGTGATGAGTTATCTGAAATAATAGATTTATCGCGTCACGGTGCGGTGGCTTTCACTGATGTCGGTTGTACTAACCAAGCGGACATGGTATTGAAAGCGTTGAAATATTTACAGATAATTGATGGGACGCTTATCCAAAGACCTAATGAAAAAAGGCTTGCTGATAAAGGCGTTATGAATGAAGGGGTTAACAGTACAGTGCTTGGGATGAAAGGTGTGCCCGCTTTAGCGGAGAGCCTTATTGTTCAGCGAGATACGGAGATTTTACGCTACACTGGTGGTAAGATTCATTTTGTGAATATTTCTTCTGCCAAGTCTGTTGAATTAATACGTGAAGCCAAAAAAGAAGGGTTAAACGTCTCCTGTTCAGTAGCAGTGCATAATTTAGTATTTGACGATTCTGCACTACTAGAATATGATACCAACTATAAGTTTGACCCTCCGCTTAGAACGGTAGAGGACCAAAAAGCACTGTTTGAGGGGCTAAAAGATGGAACCATCGACGCTATCAATGCAGCACATATACCTCATGACATAGAAAGTAAGAAGCTAGAGTTTGATTTAGCAGATTTTGGCGCGATTAGCTTACAAACTTTTTTACCGGCAATTATTTCTTTGGAGAAATATTTACCCATGGACCTTATCATTGACAAAAGTACGAATGGTCCTAGGCGGGTATTGGGTCTGGAAGAAGTTAGCCTAGCGACAGGCCAGGACGCGGATTTTGTGATATACGATGCTAAGCAAAGCTGGCATTTTAATGAGTCAACCAATCAATCAACATCTATGAATTCCCCCTATTTTGATCAAATATTACAGGGTAAGGTGTTGGGAACTATATGCAAGGGAATGTCTTCCTTTAAATAAAAGAGGAGACTGACGTAGAAAGAAGAAGGATGAAAAACACAATTTTAAGGTTTGGGTTGATTGGAGGCGTATTACTCATTTTGATGTCGACCTTGTTTTTATTGGACAAGAATCCCATAGCTACGATTAGGAGCTTTGATTTTTTGCTAATTCCTGTAGTTGTCTTTTTTTCCATTAAGGAGTATAAGCTGAAGTACAATCGTAACTTCCTTCAGTTTTGGCAAGGAATGAGTGTTGGTATTGGCGTTTTCTCGCTTGTTGCGTTTATAGCATCTACCGCCATTTATAGTTATGGTGCCTGGATAGCCCCGGATATAGTCACTTCTTATATTCAAGAAGGTGTAAGCGCGATTGAGGAAAAAAAGGACGCTATCATTACAGAACTCGGTAAAGAGGATTACGATTTAATGCTTTTTGAAATGAATAGAACCACAATATTAGCTTTAGCACTTGACAGCCTAATTAAGAAGGTGTTTATAGGGTTGATGTCAACCATATTTGTATCGATTGTACTTCGAAAAACTGAAAATCATGAAAAGCTGGCAGTATGATGTGACGTTGGTTGTTCCTCTGTTAAATGAGGAAGAGTCGCTAAAGGAATTGATCCCTTGGATAGCTCGAGTTTGTTCGGAGAATAGGCTTCGGTATGAAATTATACTAGTGAATGATGGCAGTACCGATAACTCCTGGGAAGTAATCCGCAACCACGCTGAACGTGATGCTGGAGTCAAAGCGCTCTCTTTTACGCGTAACTACGGGAAATCAGCAGCGCTTAATGAAGGGTTTAAAATAGCCAATGGGGAGGTTATCATTACTATGGATGCTGATCTACAAGACTCTCCAGATGAAATACCTGAGCTAAGAAGGATGATAGTAGAGGATGGTTATCATCTTGTGTCGGGTTGGAAAAAGAAACGACACGACCCAATTTCGAAGACGCTTCCCTCCAAGTTTTATAACTTTTTTACCCGGGTGGTATCCGGTATAAAGCTTCATGACTTCAATTGCGGCCTAAAGGCCTATCATCATAAAGTGATTAAAAATGTGGAGATCTATGGTGAAATGCACCGTTACATTCCTTACATCGCTAAAGCCAATGGATTCAAAAAAATTGGTGAAAAGGTAGTTGAGCATAGAGCTAGGAAATATGGCTATTCAAAATTTGGAATTGGTAGGATACTGGGACTTTTTGATTTATTAGCCATTAGCTTCGTATCTAAATATAGCAAGAAACCCATGCAGTTCTTTGGTGCTTGGGGCACGTTGTCATTTATTGCAGGGCTATTGGGAACCGGTTACCTGATAACGGAAAAGGTCTATAACCTATATACTGGACTTGAAGTTCGAGAGATTGTTGATCAGCCAGCTTTTTTTATGGCGTTAACGGGACTGATCATAGGAGTACAGTTGTTTTTAGCAGGCTATTTGGGTGAAATGATGGTGTTAAATAATGCCTCTAAAAGCCAATATGTGATTGACGAAATGGTTGGTTTGGAGTAGTATATAATACCATTTATACTATATAGTGACGTGTATTTTACTTCTGTTTTCCCTTCTTCTTCGTTAAAAAGCCTCGCCCTAGCGCTGCTAAGCCTGTGTTTTTTGCCTTGAATAAGAAAAAAACAGTTTCGCAAACTAATACGTGATTATACACCACAAATGGTATAAAGTATGTTTTATGTAAATTCTATTTAAGAACTGATATAAAATCTTGCGATACATCGTTCAAACCAACTTTTTTGTGTAATTATCTTATGGATTCCATAAAAGAGTGATATGAAATCATGAAATACGCCTTTCAAACTAACTTTTTGTGTATTGTTACATTGATTCCTATATAAATCACTTTCTGGCTATACTTGAAGCCGCTTAGAACAGCATTAACTTTGATATGCACTGAAAGAGAACTTTAAATCCTAATGTGGGCTGATAAGTTATTTTATCGCTAAGTACATCGTTTCTTTGTGAGGAAAACCTTTGCTAAACCGTTCTTCTTCACTCATCTGCTCTACGAAATCATCCATCTCAACTGTAAAGCCTGCGGACTTAATAATTTCAGGATAATCAACTCCATATGCACGTACATGATCATCTTGGCCAAATAGACGTATGCGCTCTTTGGGATCAGTGATACTCGTGTCTTCAATAGTTTTTTCTCTATCGTATTCTATAGGGATTTGGAATATACCCCAACCACCTGGTTTCAACACTCTGTAAAATTCGGAAAGGACCTTTTCGTCATCTTCAACATGTTCTAAAACATGGTTGCAGAACACAACGTCAAACGTGTTGTCTTCGAAAGGAATGTCATGTACATCCATCTTAACCTTGGCTAATGGAGATTCGATATCTGCTGTAATGTAATCGAGGTTTTCCATAGCCTCGAATCGTTTGATAAAACACAGCTCGGGTGCTACATGAAGCATTTTAATCTGGGCAGAGAAGAAATCGGTCTTTTCGTTTAAAAACTGCCATAAAACGCGATGTCTCTCCAGCGATAAACAATGTGGACAGAGCGCATTACCACGGGACTCTCGACCATAGGGAATAAATTTCTTAAACTTTGATCCACAAACGTTACAAGTAACTCTATTTCCAGCATAAAAAACAGCTAATACTTTAAGGATGTAGTGAGAAAATAGCTGTAAGTATTTTCGCGGGACATTTTTTAGAACAAAGCTGATGATCGATTTCATGCCTACGGAGATTATTATTTTCAATGAAAGGGGACAAATATAGGTTTTTCATGTGTATTAGTTTGACTCCATATGGTCATGAAAGCACTGCTCTTGACTGTTGGTGGACCAGATGAAATTTGTGATAAACTTAATTTATCCCCAGTTAGCCTGTTTTGAGATTCCGAGTTTATGCTCGTTTTTATTCTTAGCAGGTTTTAAATCAGTCTTGGCTGATCTCGAATAATAAGTCCGCTGCCGTAAGATTGATGTGCTGGATCGAAATTAATGGTGATGCCATACGTTTCTACTAGAATCAGACTATCTTACTAGATCATTTTTGATCCACCATGTCAAAGAAGTTGTTAATTATTGTGTATTTAATGCTCTTCGGCTCACTTGTTGTTTTTGGACAGGACGGTTTGGCTTCTGAGCTTACAAAAGAAAAGCTGGATCCTTTTATCCCTTCCGCCAAAGTTGCATGGGTAGACGAGTATAAGAAAGTGGTCCCCAAAGAAAAGAAAATGAGGTACTTGTATGTTTTAAGGACCAAAGGCACGATGTATGGTGATGCCTGTGCCATGAAGAGTACCAGAGATATGGGGTTTGAATTTGCTATCTTTGAAATGAATTCTCCCGAAGTGTGGGAACGTAAATACATTACCTTTTCCAATCTTAAAACCAAACTACACTTACTAGTAACACAAGGGCCTTTTTGGAAAAGTAAACTGAAGAAGAAGTTGAAGAAATGCAGTGGACTCGGTGGAGATTTACTCTTTTAGCACTAATTATTAGTTTGGCTGTCGGTGCACAGCATAGAGAAAAGGCCATTGATATCGTAGAAAAACTGGCGTCTCCGAGTCTACATGGAAGAGGATATGTAAAGAATGGGGATCAAAAAGCAGCCAAGTTTATTGCACATCAGTTTTCTAAATTTGGTCTAGCAGAAATCGGAGAAAAGGGGTATTTCCAGAATTTTTATTTTCCAGTTAATACATTTCCCGGTGCTATGCATCTCACACAGGGAACAGCGGTTCTAAAACCAGGTTTTGACTTTTTAGTGGACCCAGGTTGCCCTTCTCTTAAAGGAGCATTTACCTTAGTGCCCTTTGATACCAATTCAATGGTTTATGATGCTAACGTTGCCGTCGTTTATTCGCGCAAAGCGCATAACCGTCAAGACGTCCTCAGTTATTTGAGACGACATAAGTTGAACGTTGGCTGTCTTATAGAGGAGATCGATACGAAACTGATATGGGGTGTTTCCACTGTTCAAAGTGATCTACCACTTATACTCGTAAAATCTGGGGTGTTAGATAAAAGTGCTCTGCTTAAGGTGAATGTGCAGTCCGATTTTATGGCAGCGCATAAGAGTCAGAACGTAGTCGGGGTAGTAAAAGGGAATAACTCCGATAGCGCAGTGTATATTACGGCTCATTATGATCATTTAGGAAGAATGGG
>CAYMST010000005.1:0-18534 GCA_964393115.1 uncultured Roseivirgaceae bacterium
ACTAGGTTGTCTAACAGCATTTCAAGTAAATGCACAATAGAAGCTTAAAATCGGATTAAGAGCCGGTGCCAACGTAAGTAATAATATTTCAACAGAAGATTTTATATCCCCTGATGGACGGCGAGTATCAATTAATCAAGACAATAGAGTGTCGTATCACGCAGGAGCAATCGCTGAAATTCGGCTTTCGAGTAAATGGGCGCTGGAGTCTGGATTGATGTTTTCAAGTAAAGGGTTTAGTACGCCTGAAACTCAAGGAGGTGGAGTAACGATAGCAAGTTCAAGAATAGCCTATAATTACCTCGCGATGCCTACTGTAATTAAGTTCCACCCAGTTAGCAAGTTGTCTGTTAGTACCGGCCTGGAATGGAGCTATTTATTGTCTGCTAGGAATGTCACGAGTGATGCAAACCTTTTTGATTTTTGGGATGATATAGGTGTCGATGTTAATAAACTTGATATCGGGTTAGTTATAGGCTCATCACTAGCTATTACGAATAAAATTTCCATTGATGCCAGATATATCTATGGGTTGTCTTCAGTTCAAGACCTATCTAATCTACGTTTGGATAAATTTGAAGATAATTTTATGCCGCAATCCTCTAGATTTTTGAATCGAACTTTCCAACTATCAGTTTCTTATTTTCTAAAGAGATAAAAAAAAGGGGCCCTAGGCCCCTTTTTATGCATAGCGTAAAAAGCTGCCTTATTTGCCTACCATGACAAATGCACCCCAGTAATAAGGGTATTTCCATTTGTCTTTGATTCTTTTCTGTGCTTTGTTAAAAGCCAAGTGTTTATTTCCTGTTTTCAACCATTCTTCGTAAAAAGCAGTCATAAGTTCTTGGGTGGCATTGTCATCCACCGTCCACATACTCATGATGATACTTTCTGCACCAGCCACTTTAAAGGCTCGCTGAAGTCCGTAAACTCCTTCACCATTAGTTATTTCTCCTAGTCCAGTTTCACAGGCGGAAAGAACAACGAGGTCTGTTTTGTCAAGGTTCAGGTTCATAGCTTCATAAGCCGTTAATATACCATCATCAGTGAGCGAAGAATCGTTGTTAATATGTCCTTTACTCAAGTAGCTATTTGCACCGGCAAGTATGAGACCAGAACGTAACAATGGGTTTTCGACATATTTGTCAATTTCTTCCCCCGGTTCTGGCTCCTTTTGCTCTAGGAAGAACCCATGAGTAGCGATATGCAGCGTTTGTGGGTTTTTAACCGCTTTTAGTTTTTCTTCTACAGCATCGTTAGACAGTATCATTTCATATTTTAGGTCCTCATTTACATAGAGATCTTTAATCGTCTCTATTTCCTTTTTGGTACCAGGAAGTAGTGCCAGTAGGTTATTCCCACTCATATATCGAAGCATATTCCCCCGAAGCCCTCTTGATAGCGAACCAGGGTTGCCATTTGGCTCAAAAGTAAGGGGATCATCAGAACCACGAGATCCACGGCTTCCTCTTGTCCCGCGTGTTGTGCCTCTTGTGCCTCCTCTTGTACCACTACGTGTACCCCTTTCGTCTCCTCTTCCCAAACTTGCATCAGTAGCAATATCCGCTGCTGAGGGTGCTTGATCCAAACTCTGCTCTAGTGCGCCCATGTTATAATTTGGGAAACCAATTAGTTCCGCGGTCTTCAATCGATAGTCTCCGCCAGTATTGTCAGCAAAGGCAATGATGTCTTTAGTATTGGTGACTAGGTGAAGATCAACTTCATCAATAAGGAACTTTTTGGTCTCAGGATTGCGTAGCGTATAGATGCTTATTTGATTGTAAATTCCATCTGGTGAGAAGTATACTTTTTTGACTTTTTTACCGAGCTGGTTGGCAATTGGCTTCCAGAATGTTTTGTATGAGTACTTTTCATTGACTTGATACCGAATGGCATTTCTATAGTTAGAGAGGTATCGTGTCTCCATTTTTTTGCCATTTTTTAACAACACGAGCTCCGGATGATCATCGGTATCATGCCGAACGATCAAGGCGGCATAATATACTTCACCAGTAAACGAACCTGAAGAGTCAGGGGTGTATTCCCGAAACCGAATCATTTCGATGGCGGCTTCTCCTTTTTTGAGTTTCTCTTTTACGTCTTGCCAAGTCTGTTTTTGGGTATTGTACGTTTTTGCAAAAGTCGATGAAGCCTTGCCTAGTTCCTTTTCGAGTTGGTTAGTGACCGTTTTTAGAGAGTCGATTTGCTTATTGCGAATGTCAATATCCATGCTATTCGCACTATAGAGTATAGACAGTTTTTCTTTGGAAGCGATCCAAGTTTGATACTTTGCTATAGTGGTACTGTCACCGCTATTGAGAATAGTTTCTCTTACTTTCTGTGTGGCATAAAGAATCAGTCCCTTAGTCTGTAACTGATAATCGTACATGTCACCCACTAGCTGCGGGTAGTTTTCACTATTCTGAACAGCAAAAGTGTTGAACTGTTCGAATGTTACTCGTACCTTATTTTGATAGAATCTAGCTTTCTCTTCTTCACTAAGTGTTGGGAAATAGGCGTCTATCTGACTGAAGTAATTGTCAAAAGTCTCCTTATAGCTTTTGATGGCATCTTCTGGTTCAGCGACGAGCCAGTTGAGATTGGCCAGTGCTACAGTGGATTTGGTGAATAATGGATGTTGACTCCCAAGAATCTTCTTGGTAAGCCTCCTAGCCCGCTCTAATGTCTTTTGCGCATCCTGAAAATTATGAGTTGACAAATGCGTTAACCCTAGGTTTGCCAAGGTATTTACGTAACTAGGGTGATTCTCACCGTATATCGTTTTGAGGGTTTCCAATGCCCCTGCAAAATTTTGTAAGGCTTGGGTGTGGTTCTTGGTCCTTAGTTGCACCTTTGCCATATTGTTTAAGGTAATACTGTAGTCATATGTCTCTTTACCCACTACCTGTGTGACGATCTCTAGTACCTGTTCGAATTTTTGAATAGCTTCAGTATAGCGGCCTTGGTTTTCATACAGTGCCCCTAGTTCCCAAAGAATACCATAGTAGCTAGGTGATTGCTCACCATAAATGCTTGCCGTAAGTTCTAAATTTTTGTTGTGGTACTCCTCAGATTTGTTGTAATTACCAAGGGTTCTATACACCGTTCCCAGATTAGAGTAGATTGCTGAGTAGTAGACCTCTTTCTCTCCCTCTGATTTATTTAAAATATCTAAAGCCTCTAATAATATTTCTTCTGCTTTTGGAAGCTTGCCAAGCTTTTGCATCAAGCCGCTGTAAGTAACCAAGGTCAAGGAATTGTTGATAGAGGCATATAACCCCAGTTTTTCAAAGGTTTTAATCGAGGTAGTAATACTCTTCTCGGCTTGTGAGTACTGACCTTCGTATAAATATAGATTCCCTAGCCCCTTTTGAAGACGCGCGTAATATTCAGATTCCGTTTTAGCATATTTCAAGTTACTCTTTATGAGCTTCACCCCAATATCAGATTGTTTGGCATATTCATAGTGAATACCTAGCGCAATAACTGTTTCAAGGTATTCAGCACTTTTTTTACCATAATCCTTGGCATCGCTTTCGAGCAATTTTATATAAGCCTTTTCCGCTTGAGCGAACATGCCTAATTCATCTTGAATAGCGGCTATGTTGTATAGCAGGTCTTTGGCCTCTGCTGCCAGTCCTAACTTTTCTCGTATGGATAATTCCTTCTGGTAGTACTCTAAGCTTTGTATGGGGTCCCCATACTCCACCAAAAAAGCTTCAGCTATGAAAGAATGGATGTTTGCGCTCAAGGTATCGTCCTTTTGTCCGTATTGCTTGAGCAGCGCGTCTTTATTATCCAACAAGAAAGCGTAGTTGTATTCATCATAAGCTACTTCAGCTTTTTGATAAAGACTGCTTTGACTCTGGGATAAAATGCTAAACGGTGCGATGCAGATCAGAAAAACAGTCGCGACCAGTGCTTTATTACTCTGAAGAAAATGCATGGGTGCCTTTTAATTTTGTAATCTAATTCAGTCAATAACTTACTTAAATTGAGAAGATAGTCATCTCCACCAAATTAAAACTTAAAGATATAGAATCGAGCAAGAATATAACAAAATTATCTTAAAATACTGCAATATCTATGTTAAATGGTGAGTGATTTAAGACGAACGTCAGTTGACAGTGGCGAGTGAATTTGTTTTTTCTACGAAAAGAATGTCCAATAACATATCCGTTATATGCGTGGGCCTAGTGAGTCTGGGAACTCCTGAATAGAGTGCTTTACGGACGATTCCACTTTCTAAATCGAACGTAATTTGTCCTTTTATCTTTGCTCCTTTGGTAATGGTTTTATTGTTCTCCGATATCTTTAGCTCTAGTATAGATTGGCCTTTTCCATCACTAAATGCACATCGCAACCTCCAAGAAAGACGAGCATTGAATCGCGACAAATTATTCAAAATATTGATCAAAGTAATCTCATCCATAAGCCAAAAAATTATTTAACTTAAAATATGAAATTTTCAGCTAAATGTCAAGTTTATTGGTTTCTTACTCGTATTAGTAGGCTTATGCGTTTAAAAACATCAGTTTTCTACTTAATTATTGAATAATTCTATTCCGCATATGGGGTTTTGCAGCGAATTCTTCTTGTGGCCCTATAAGCTCTTTCTTTTCTTCCAATATCTGGTTAACCCCATCACGCTCATGAAGTGAGGATTTGCCAGTTCGTATTGCTTCATGGCCTTCTTAGACAGCTGGTGTTTGGTATATTTCTGTTCTACCCAAGCATCGAATTCAGTGGATAAGGTCTGCGTGTCCGTCCTCTGGTATCTGTGCTCAAACCACTGTGCCCATTCATCTAATTCTTCTTTAAGTTTTGTGCACAAGTAAAGACCTTTATCATGTCCCCCTGCGTGTGTAAGCCAGAGCTTACTAACCAATTTATTTTGTATCAGTTCCGAAATCAAGTCTATGGATTGGTGCCATACTTCTATGTTGATATCAGGAGGTGGGCAGGGTGGAAAGACTGGGCCGTCTCCAATTTTTATCCCACAGACATCACCACAAAAAAGCTGGTCGGTGATTTGCCAAGCAATGTGGTGACGTGCATGACCTGGTGTGTAATATGCTTTTGCTTCTACACCTCCGAGTCTTAGTATCGTTCTATCGTCTACCGCATTGAGCTGAGCACTTTGGATGGCTTCAATTTTACCCCAAAGCCGATCCATATCACTTTGATAAATTTGGGTAGCCGAAGCTACCAGCTTAGAAGGGTCGAGCAAGTGTTTGTACCCAAAAGGATGGACGTACACCTGTGTGCCGTTTTTAGCTAGCTCCCAAGCTGCTCCGGCATGATCAAAGTGGATATGAGTGAGTAATAGATGTCTGACATCTTTGAGTGCATAGCCTTTGGTGCGTAGGCCTTCAATTAGCTTTGGTAGAAAGGCAAAAGGACCGCAATCCATTAGGATAAGTCCATCGTTACTCTCTACGAAATAAACCTGAATGACCTCCTCAGTATCGAGAAATTGAATGTCAACGGTCTGAATCTCCATCTCTTCGCTTCAACTGGTTTTCAATAAACCAGACAATGAATAAAAATTGAACAAGACCAAATAAGATCGTAATCGACCTACCATGTGGCACTTGATGGTGATAACTCCATCCTCCAATTACAGAAGTAGCGACACCAAAAAACAAGCATAAATTGGCGAATAATTTATTGGCAATGGCCCAATTTTCACGGTTTTGACGGGCTCTCTTGGATCGGTAGCCGTACCGGTCATTGATTTTTTCTGCTGGCATGATTTTAAGCACCAGCCCAAGGCATAATAGGACCACACCCGGAAATAGATAATCAACCATGACTAATAAGTTTCGATGGCATACCCACAAACGAATCGCTGGCCCATGGGTAGTTTAACAATTCCTTCTTTGGACGCTAATTGTTGGTTATGATCAGTTCCGTCTGCTACTCCAAACCATGGTTCTATACATACAAACGGGGATTTGTTGTCCTTTGACCAAATGCCCAAGTATGGGAATCCATCGAAATGCATGGTGAAATAAGCGGTCTCCGATGGTTCATGAACTAGGGTTGCGCTGCCGAATTCACTGTTTTTGAATATCAGTGCGTCATCATTAAAAAGATCATCTTTAATTTTTAAACTACCATCTTCTGAAAAATGGTTGGTTTTATGGTTGCCTAGTAACCCGTTTTCTAATATGTAGCTTTCTGGACTGTCGTTAATATCGAAAATCAACTGATAATCAGATCGCTTTTGACTCTCTTCCATCGGACAGTTGAAAGCAGGATGCCCACCAAGTGAGAATAACATTTCTTGGGAGTCTATATTTTCAACAACGTATTGCGTTTTTAAGACATCATCCAGTAATACATATTTGACAATGAGCTTAAAATCAAATGGATAAACTTGTAAAGTATTATTGGTGGAAGTCAACTCGAAAGAAATTCTATCACCTTCATGCTCGGTCACGATGAAATCCATGTCTCTAGCAAATCCATGTCTGGAAAGGTTGTATGACTTTCCCTTGTGCTCAAATGCACCATCTTTTAGCTGGCCAATAATCGGAAATAATATCGGGGAGTGTTTGCCCCAATGTTGAGGATCTGCTTGCCAGATATACTCACGCTGAGCGTCCCTTAGACTTGTTAGCTCTGCACCTTTACTATTGAATTTAGCGGTTAATAAGTCGTTTTCTATCTTTAATTCACTCATGGTTTGGTGGAAATAAGCTGAATAATGTTTGCTGATTTATGGTAAAAACGCATTCATTTATATTCTCGCAAGATACATGCGATTGCTAAAAACGCTTCGTTGCTAAGGTTGAATTCTAAAAACTTTCACCTCCCTCAAAAAAGCGCCCGTAATCGTCGTTTTTATCCTCGTCAATCACCGTTTCAGGCTCCAACTGCTCCAGTCGTTCCTGCTGTAATTGTTCCTCTTCTTTGGTGGCCGTCTCTTTTTTGGTGGGCTTATACTTTAATACTTTAAACTCGGTCCTTCTATTGATTTGATGTTCGATTTCTGTGTCTGCGTCTTTCTTAATCAGTTTAGTCTCGCCGTACCCTTTTGCGATCATCCTTGATTGACTAATGCCTTCTGAAACAAGGTAGTCTACTGCTGATTTGGCCCTTCTTTCCGAGAGGTCCAAATTATAGTCATCACTGGCTCTGGCGTCAGTATGAGAGCTTAATTCTATTTCAATAGAAGGATTATCTCGCATTAACGTAACAAGTTTATTTAGCTCAATTGCGGCATCTGGTCGTATATCTGCCTTGTCCAGATCATAATAGATATTTCGGAGCACAATTGGCTTATCGATAACAATCTGGTTCAGCTGAATCTTAGTCTCGAACTTTACGTTAGTCACGCGCTTGGTCAAAGTAGACCGATCTACTGCTTTACCAATAGTACTAAAGGTACTTCTGGTGGTGAAATAGTTATCTTTGCTTGCTAACAAAACATAGTTTTCGTCTTCATACACCTTGAACTTGAAGCGTCCTTGAGTATTCGAAAAAGTTTCGTCCAATATCTCATCATTTATTGTCGAGTACATGATGATTTTGGCATTGGCTAATATCTCCTCATTTCCTTCTTCATTTTCAGTTACCGTCGTACCGGTTAGGTAGTAGTTTACGATTTTTAAGTCTGGATCTTTGTTGTAAAAGGTATAGACATCATCATCTCCTTTTCCTCCTTCTCTATTGGAAGCAAAGAATCCACGGATTTCGTCAAATTCGAAGAGTGCAAAGTCATCACCAGAAGAGTTAATTGGTTTCCCTAGGTTTTCAATGATTGTAACGCCATGTTCACGCTTAACCACAAATAAGTCAAGCCTTCCAAACCCAGGATGTCCATCTGACGCGAAATAGAATCTTCCATCTACTCCAACGGTAGGGAACAGCTCATTTTCTGGAGTATTAATATGATCCCCCATATTTCTAACATCTACCCAGCGCCCTCTAGGATTTAGCTTTGCGGAGTAAATATCCGTTCCGCCATACCCTCCAGGTCGGTCTGACGCAAAGTATAAAGTTTTTCCATCTCTACTGACGAATGGCGTTGAATCCCAATACTTTGGTTCGTTGATTTCCAGGAATTTTGGATTTAGCCATTTACCATTTCGGTATCGGGTATAAAATAAATTTACCTGATCATGATCGGAAGACCTGCCACTATTGCCCTTAGCAAATACCATGGCATACCCGTTGGGGTAAAAAGCAACATTACCTTCGTTGACAATAGGTGTATTGATTAATTCAGGGAGTTTTGTTAGTGTTTCAATATCCACATTTGCCCCTTTTGCATTGACCTTAAAGATGTCTGTAAATGGCGTTCCAGTTCCAGAATAGATTTTTTTGTTCTCCTGATTTGAAGTGAAATATAAAGTGCCGAATTTATTGAAAAATGGAGAGTATTCTGCTGAAGGCGTATTGATAGCCTCCATGTTTTTTATTTCGTAAAAGTTCTTTCGCTCTGCCAGTGAGGCTAGTTTTCCATACTCTTCGATTTCACTTCGCACCAACCCTGCAAAATGCTCATCCTTGATTCGTGATACATGTTTTTCTAAAAAGCTTTCTGCTTGCTCATATTTTCCGTTGGCTTTGAGTGAGTGAGCGTAGTAATAATAAGCCGCCCAGTTAGTCGAGTCATTTTGGATAGCGTAGGCATAGTGTGGTTCCGCATTGACAATTCTATTTGACTTTCTGTAGGCTTCAGCTAGTTGAAACTGTGCCACAGGATCCTTAATGCTAGCCTTTTTTAATTTTATGACAGCTCTATTGAATTGCTCCCTCTTTAGCAACTTGTCCGCTTGCTTAGAAACTCCGCAAGCGACAAGGCCTATTATCAGCATTGTATGAATGAGTATTCTGTACATTAGGGTAATGTGGTTTGGAAGAGATTGAGCGACTGTTTAAGTTATGATGATGTATCGACGCTAGTGAAATAGCGTTTCATCCAAGTTTCTGAACTTTTTGGAGTCCATTTGGCTTTAAAACTTTTGACGTCCGATACTAACGTGTTGACGATTAAGGTATCAGCAGTAATTACTCCCTCGCTGACTTTTTGCTTTAGTTCGCCCACTCGAAATAGCTTGACTTCATCGTTGATTAAAAAAGCCGTTTTTGACCGGTCCAGCATATCCACACCACAGGTATTTTGAATATCTCTGACTAGCGCTACTGAGGAATCTATCGAACAACCAGAAGGCAACGACTGACTTTCATCGACAGCTAAGATTAAAAATTGCTTACTGGCTAAATAAAAAGAGCTTGTTAATGCCTGACCATGTGCCGCCCATTGATCACAAAAGGCTTTTGCTTTTTCTTCAATTAACTGAATTTCACCCGTGTCAAAAGGTCGATTTGATTGATACACCCAAACACGAGCATTCTCATTGATTTTCTCAAATGGTAGGTACATAACAATTCTTTAATTTCTTAACGCAAATCTAGTGGGAATAATTTCCTGTTATCAATCAAGTTGAAACTTATAAGTACAGATTATGCTACAATTCGTTAAGCTCTAGCCGGGTCCAAACGGTGAAATATCGTTTGGTATCCGCGGAGTCTAGAAATACTCATTTTATTTTAGCTCCTATAGACTCTTCGATGAGTTCCGCTAAATCTTTTACGGCTACCTCAGATTCTTTTTCTTTATTCTTCACGCCGTCTGACATCATTGTCATACAAAACGGACACGCCGTAGCGATTGTCTTCGCACCTGTTGAGAGCGCCTCTTCCGTTCTTTCTATATTGATTTCTTTATCTCCCTTTTCGGCATCTTTGAACATCTGCGCCCCTCCGGCACCACAACAGAGTCCTTTGGTTCGGCACCTTTTCATCTCCACCAGCTCAGCATCAAGCACCTGCAGTACTTCCCTTGGCGCATTATAAACTCCGTTTACCCGACCTAGATAGCAGGAATCATGAAAAGTAATTTTTTTACCTTTAAAAGGTTGTCCGTCGCTAGTAGTAATTTTTCCTTCGTTGATAAGTTGCTGTAAAAAGGTGGCATGATGAATGACCTCAAAGTTACCACCGAGCTCTGGATACTCGTTTTTAAGTGTGTTGAAGCAATGGGGACAGGCAGTGACAATTTTCTTTACCTCATACCCCTTTAGCACTTCGATATTGGTAGCAGCTTGCATCTGAAAAAGAAACTCGTTGCCAGCTCGCCGTGCTGGGTCACCTGTACAAGACTCTTCTTCCCCTAAGACCGCAAAGTTAATTTCTAAGAAATTCAGTATCCGCACGAACGCTTTAGTGACTCGTTTGTACCGGTCATCGAATGATCCGGCGCAACCGACCCAAAAAAGTATGTCAGCCTGTTTGCCTTCTGCAGCCAACTCTGCCAATGTGGGTATCTGTATGGTGTCTAATTTCATGTCTGTAAGTTTATGCCTATGGATACATGGAATTCGCGCTAAACTTATTCATCTTCAGTTGTGCTTGGGACTTCAAAGTTTATGCTCATTTCATCGGTTTATTTTTTGAGTTCGTTAGCCCAGTTGAAACGATCTGATGGAGCAAATTTCCAAGGGGCAAAATTGGTTTCGACATTCGCGAACATAGCATTCCAAGAGGCTGGGGATGCCGATGCTTCCATAGCCTCGTAGCGTCTGAGCTGTAGGATGATGGATAACGGATCAATATTGATTGGACAAGCTTCTACACACGCATTACAGCTGGTACATGCGTTGATTTCCTCTGAAGAAATGTATCCTCCAAGCAGTGGTTTTTCGCTTTCCCAAGGATTGTTCCCTTTTGCTATTTCATCTCCTGCTTCTTCAAGTCGGTCTCTGGTGTCCATCATCACTTTGCGAGGGCTTAATTTTTTGCCTGTTAAATTTGCTGGACACGATGAAGTACATCGACCGCACTCGGTACAAGAATAAGCGTCCATGAGGTTTTTCCAAGTGAGGTTTCTTACATCATTAGTACCAAATTGGAAGTCTTCTGGAGGAACATCTCCGCTTTCGATTGCACCTGAAAGCATACTCTGTACTTCCTTGGTGACTTCGGGGATATTACTCATTTTCCCTCTTGGGTTGAGATTTGAGAAATACGTATTCGGGAATGCTAGAAAAATATGAAGGTGTTTCGAATATGTGACGTAAACGGCAAAAGCCAGAATTCCGATGATATGAAACCACCACGCAAAACGCTCTACCAACACTAATGATTGCATGTCAATTCCTTGGAACAGGGGAATAATAATCGCACTAAATACCATTTTACCGGTTTGTGGATAATGCGCTGCCTGCATGGATTGCAATACTTGATCCGATGCATTCATAGTGAGAATGGCGGCCATAAGGATCACCTCAAAAATCAATATCAAGTTAGCATCTAAAAATGGCCATCCGGACATTTCCGGTTTATGAAATCTTTCCGTTTTGAGGATATTTCTTCTGATTAAAAATATGACACAGGAAACCAAGACCGCAACTGCTAAAAACTCAAATACATTCATGGCAACAGGGTAAAGACTACCAAGAAATGGAGCAAATACTCGGTGAGTACCTAAAAGTCCATCGATTATAAATTCTAATACTTCCAGGTTGATGATCAAAAAGCCAGCGTAAATTAGGAAATGCAAAAATGCAGGAATTGGTCTTTTGAACATTTTCTTTTGTCCAAAGGCGATAAGAAGCATCGTCTTTAAGCGCTGAGAGTTTGGGACATCACCTATATCTCCAGGCTTTCCGATGGATATGTTTTTCCGAATCCGGTGAATGCGTTTTGTCAGGAAATATCCAGCAATAGACAGGATGATCAGGAAAACAATTTGGCTAACAATTATCATTTAAGTCTTCTTTTTTTAGATACGATTTGCACAAATCAAAAAGTTATGTACTTTTGCACCTCGTTTTTAAGCAGGGTGCTGTAGCTCAGTTGGTAGAGCATCGGACTGAAAATCCGTGAGTCGGTGGTTCGAATCCACTCAGCACCACTAAAACGATCCAAAGCTCTTCATTTTTGAAGAGCTTTTTTTATATACATATACTCGAATAAGCGAAAAAATGTTCTGCGTGCCGAGTATTTTTCTAAGTGGCTTAAAGCTTCTTAGCCGCTTCCCAATACTGATCCATCTCTGCCAGTGTCATCTCTGATAAAGGTTTGCCAAGTTTTTTGGCTTCCTCTTCCAAATACTGAAATCGCTTGATGAATTTTTTGTTGGTTCTTTCTAGCGCTTCTTCTGCGTTTATATCCAAAAATCTAGAGTAGTTGATAAGGGAAAACATCAAGTCACCAAATTCACCTTCTGCTCGCTTTCGATCAATTTGGTCCGACTTCTCAATATTGAATTCAGCCTTGAACTCTTGCATTTCCTCTTCTACCTTTTCCCAGACTTGTTGTTTTTCGTCCCAATCAAAGCCTACTCCCCTTGCTTTTTCTTGAATGCGCATCGCCTTCACGAGTGCAGGTAATGACTTAGGGACACCGCCTAGAACGGATTTCTTTTTATTGCCCTTTTCTTGAAGTTTTATTTTCTCCCAGTTGGCTTTTACCGCTTCTTCATCTTCAGCATTTACGTTACCATAAATGTGTGGATGCCGCCTAATTAATTTTTCACACACTTGATTTAAGACGTCCGCCACGTTAAAAGATTTGGTTTCAGATGCGATTTTGGAATAGAAAACGATGTGAAGAAAAATATCTCCCAGTTCATTTTTTATTTCTTCCATGTCATTTTCCAGAATAGCGTCTGACAGTTCGAATGTCTCTTCAATAGTCAGGTAGCGCAGGCTTGCTATGGTTTGCTTTTTGTCCCAAGGACAATTTTCACGAAGCTCATCCATAATGGTAAGTAGCCGGTCAAAGGCTTTGAGCTTAGACTGTCTGTCGGGATCGGTGGTGTCATTAAAAGACTTCATGCGGATAGGGAACTTAAAGAATTATGAATCAGTTTATTTTCAAAAGCTAAACTTACACGTTCCTATTGTCTATTTTTGTACCAAAGAATAAGAAAGATGACATTATTACTCACCATCGGATTTATTGCATTGTTTTTTGTCCTCATGTCTGTTCGCTTGATTTTCATAAAGAACGGTGAGTTCAAAGGGACTTGCGCTTCTCAGAACCCATATCTCAACCGAGATGGAGCGACTACATGTGGTTACTGTGGAAAGACCGTGAACCCGGGAGAGGGGTGCGGTGATGATAAGCCTACTATGACGGAGGTCGAAAAGGTTATGGCGAAATTCTCTTAATTCGCAGTTCTAAAACGTTACCATATTCTTTTCATTTAGAGCAGTATTCTGAAAATATGTTGGATAAACATGTGTAAACTGCAAAATTTCAATTTGTGGTTTGAGGGTAATACCTATTTTTGCCACCCAAATTTGTAATAGTGCCTATGACTTTGATCAAATCAATCTCCGGTATACGTGGAACCATTGGTGGTAAACCAGGAGAGTCGCTTTCCCCCTTGGACGTTGTGAAATACACAGCAGCCTATGGGACATGGGTGAAAAAAGAATCAAAATCAAATAAAATAGTAATAGGAAGAGATGCCCGAATAAGCGGTGCTTTGGTTTCCGACCTTGTTTGTAATACGCTGATTTCGATGGGGTTTCATGTTGTTGACTTAGGTCTAACAACTACTCCAACTACTGAAGTTGCCGTCGAAGCTGAAGGGGCTGATGGAGGTATCATCCTTACGGCCAGCCATAACCCTATTCAGTGGAACGCTTTAAAACTCCTCAATAACAAAGGAGAGTTCATAAGCGCGACGGATGGTGCTGAAATTCTTGAGATTGCGTCTAAAGACGAATATGAGTTTGTAGATGTGAAAAAGCTGGGTAATCGCTCCGAAAAGGATTATCTGGATTACCACATTGACGAAATTCTTAAACTTAATCTTGTCGATGTAGAAGCCATAAAAGCAAGAAAGTTTAAAGTAGTTGTCGATGCAGTGAACTCTACAGGGGGTATATCAGTGCCAAAGCTCTTACAAAAGTTAGGCGTCGAACAAATCAAAGAACTGAATTGTGAACCTACTGGTCGCTTTGCACATAATCCCGAACCACTCCCTGAGAATATTCGTGAGATCTGTGCAGAAGTGCAGAATGGTCAATATGACCTGGGTATCGTAGTGGATCCAGATGTCGATAGACTAGCACTTGTTCGTCATGATGGGACACCTTTCGGCGAAGAATACACCCTCGTTGCTGTTGCGGACTACGTGCTTTCCAAAACACCAGGGAATACCGTGTCTAATTTATCTTCCACCAGAGCGCTTCGAGATGTAACTGAAAAATATGGGAATTCCTATTTTCCTTCAGCAGTTGGAGAGGTGAACGTGGTTTCCAAGATGAAAGAAGTGAGCGCTGTAATTGGTGGGGAAGGAAATGGAGGGATTATCTACCCTGAGTTACACTACGGTCGCGATGCCTTGGTGGGTATTGCGTTGTTTTTAAGTCATCTGGCTCATTTTGGAAAAAACTCCTCCATGTTACGTCTAAAGTATCCTGCTTATCATATTTCGAAAAATAAGATTGAGCTAACTGCAGATATGGATATCGAAAACCTGCTGGTTAGAATTCAAAAGAAATACAAAAAGCAGCCTATTAATACTATTGACGGAGTAAAGATTGAATTTGATAATGAATGGGTACACTTGCGTAAATCCAATACGGAACCCATCATTCGCATTTATTCTGAGTCTGAGTCGCAGTCCACTGCTGATCACTTAGCTAATAAAATTATTTCTGATTTCAAGGAATTGATCAGTGAAAAAGAAGTAATCTAAAATTTAGAGTCAGTCGTGGAAGTATATTTTGATAACGCTGCTACTACCCCAATAGATGAGAGGGTGGTTGAGGTCATGAAACCGTACTTCCACGATACGTTTGGTAATCCCTCCTCCATCCATAACCATGGACGTGACGCGAAAAGTGTCATTGAAAATGCTCGAAAGTCTGTTGCTCTACAGCTTGGTGCTTCGCCTTCCGAAATTTTTTTCACCTCAGGGGGGACCGAATCTGACAATACGGCCATTTTAGGGACGATCTTAAAATATGGCATTAAGGCTATAATCACTTCACCACTTGAACATCATGCTGTTTTACATAGTGCTGAGTTTTTTTCAGACCACTTTGGCGTTTCGCTTCACTTTGTTGAAATAGACCAAAAAGGAAGGGTTAACCTCAACCATTTGGAAGAGCTAGTTAAGAAATTCCCGAACGCCCTGGTAACACTGATGCATGGAAACAATGAAGTGGGTAACTTGTCTGATATATCCGCGATTGGTGAACTATGCTTACAAAATGAGGCTATATTTCACTCGGATATGGTACAAACGGTAGGTCATTTTCCTATTGATCTGTCCAATCTGCCGGTACAACTTGCAGCGGCTTCAGCCCATAAATTTCATGGACCAAAGGGGGTTGGTATGCTCTATGTATCAGGTGATTTTCCAATTTCTCCGTTTATACACGGTGGTGCTCAAGAACGAAACTTACGCGGTGGTACAGAGAATATCATGGGTATTGTGGGAATGGCCAAGGCTTTGGAACTCGCAAATGCTGAGCTATCTGATCGAAAGAGGAAAGTTGAACGCATCAAAAGACATGTGATTGAGAACATCAACACAAACCTTCCTGATATAGAATTTAACGGTCTATCCGATGATCTTGAAAACAGCTTATATACCGTGCTTAGCCTATCTACTCCTCCGTCGGACATCAATGAAATGCTCCTTTTCAAACTGGATATATCCAAAATCTCGCTGTCAGGAGGTAGTGCTTGCGCCAGCGGCTCGAGTTTAGGGTCCCATGTAATAGAAGCACTGGATATAAATCCTGAGAAAGGAACACTCAGGCTTTCGTTCAGCCATATGAATACCTTGGAAGAGGCTGATTATGTGCTTGATATTCTGTCCAAGACCCTTGGATGATCAGCGCAATAAAACTGAAAGACCTGTTCTAAATCAAGAGAAAAAGTTTCTCTTTCTGGAATCATTTTTAGTTCCAATCACAAAAAATCAAGACGTTTAGAGGAATCCTTCAATCGAACAAATTGATTCTTGCCGTTTGGGTTGTAATTTTGATCATCATTATAATCAACTAAAACTAGGTCAGATATTATGGAATTCCGCATTGAAAAAGATACTATGGGGGAGGTAAAGGTGCCAGCCGATAAATACTGGGGAGCCCAAACCCAGCGATCCCTACAAAACTTCAAAATTGGTGGTGAGCCAATGAGAATGCCTTTGGAAGTGGTCAAAGCTTTTTCTATACTGAAGAAATCAGCAGCAGAGGCGAATGCCGAACTAGGTGTTCTTTCTTCCGACAAGGCGAAATTAATTGGTCAGGTATGTGATGAGATATTAGCTGGCGATCATGACGATCAGTTTCCATTGGTAGTATGGCAAACTGGATCAGGTACCCAGTCGAATATGAACTCCAATGAGGTGATTGCCAATCGAGGCCATGTCATCTCAGGAGGTACCCTGACAGATGATAAAAAAGCTTTGCACCCAAATGACGACGTCAATAAGTCTCAGTCTTCCAACGACACGTTCCCTACAGCTATGCACATAGCGGGTTATAAAGCCCTTGTCGAAAGGACTATCCCGCAAATCGAGAAGTTAAGAGATACACTAGACCAGAAAGCCAAAGCTTTTGCTGATGTAGTGAAAATTGGTAGAACGCATTTCATGGATGCTACTCCACTAACACTAGGGATGGAGTTCTCTGGTTATGTAAGTCAATTAAATCACGGTTTAAAGGCTCTGGCAAATACATTACCACACCTTTCTGAATTGGCTCTTGGCGGAACAGCAGTTGGTACAGGTCTGAATACCCCAAAGGGATATGATGTGCTGGTAGCGGAGAAAATAGCCAAGTATAGCGGTCAACCCTTTGTAACGGCAGAGAATAAATTTGAGTCCTTGGCAGCACATGATGCCGTAGTTGAAAGCCATGGAGCCTTGAAGCAGTTGGCAGTGAGCCTCATGAAGATTGGTAATGACATTCGTATGTTGTCTTCTGGACCAAGAAGTGGTATCGGTGAGATAAAAATACCAGAGAACGAGCCAGGCTCTTCTATCATGCCAGGTAAGGTTAATCCCACTCAGTGTGAAGCGTTGACGATGGTCTGTGCTCAGGTCATGGGTAATGATGTAGCTGTTTCTGTGGGAGGAGCAAACGGTCACTTTGAACTGAATGTCTTTAAACCGATGATGATCTATAACCTACTTGCATCGGCTAGAATCCTTGGAGATGCTTGCGAATCCTTTAATGATAACTGTGCATACGGCATTGAACCAAATGCTCCTGTGATAGAAGAAAAGTTAGAGAAATCGCTCATGTTGGTGACCGCGTTAAACCCTCACATAGGATATGAAAATGCAGCGAAAATTGCAAAAAAAGCGCATAAAGAAGGAACCACCTTGCGTGAAGCAGCGATTGATTTAGGGCTGCTTACCAACGAGCAATTTGACAAATGGGTGGTGCCTAAAAACATGATTGGTAGCTTGAAATAGAACTATCTATACGTCTAATATCAAATTATTTAGGTACCTTGCGAGAAGAATAAAAATCAAAATTGTACCATATCATGAAAAAGGTAGTAATAATGCTTTGTTTCACGGGTTTGATTTCTATTTGTTCTGTGAATGCTCAGATGTCTAAAAAAGAGCAAAAAGAATGGAAAAAGAAATTGAAATCATTGTCACCTGATGACTACAAAAATCTAGTTGACGAAAATAAAAGAGTAAAAAACCAAGCAGCATCATTGAAGAATGAGCTTGGTGGATATGAAAGTAAGCTAAATGATAGAGATAATCAAATATCTCAATATCAAGAGCAAATATCTACACTAAGAAGTGAATTGGCGGCTACCAAGCGCAAGTTATCTTCTAAACCTCAAGCTAAAGCTCCCGCGAAAAAGGGGGTTAGAGCTGAGAAGGTAGATTTATCCGGTGTTGTTTTTAAAGTACAAATTGGTGCCTTTAGAAACAAAGACTTGTCGAAGTATCTAAATAACAATAAAAACTTCTCTGGCGATGTCGGAGCTGATGGTCTAATGCGTTATACACTTGGTATCTTCAGGGACTATTGGGAGGCAGATACGTTTAAAAAATACCTTCGCGAAATGGGGGTTAAGGATGCTTGGATCGTATCATTCAAAGATGGCAATCGCGTTCCCATCAAAGATGTCTTAGAGGGAGTTATCAAGAGCTAGTTGCTGTCAGTGACAAAGCTTTAAAATAGATTAGCCCGAGTTTGTTACAAACTCGGGTTTTTTTGTTTCTTTTGGAGAGTCCCAAGGTTCTTTAACTGTGTTTAATACGCGTGTTTGGCGCGGGCAAGGATAGTTTTTTTGTGATTGCTTTTGTTATATTGTTTGAGTTTTTTCTTGATCCATGATATAACCCTTTCTGTAGTCAAAACTTTGCTGCTTGTCTAAGCTTTCGCAATACATAGATAGCATTTTGCTATCTTTCATATTGTAGAATATTGTCAGCAGCATATGAGAAGTACGAGTAGTGAAGAGAGCCAGGAGTTAAAACTGGTTAAACTTTTAACGGCTTTTGCCGTTGGAGTAATC
>CAYMST010000005.1:18553-45728 GCA_964393115.1 uncultured Roseivirgaceae bacterium
TGAATACATTTCCGCTGTAGCAGCGGCAGGTGTGAAAAAGTCAAAAACCGCCTTAGTGCGGTTTTTTTATTGCCCTAATCATTTCCCGTTTCCCTGGAGGACCGGGTATTTTCTCCACCTCATACCCCACTCCTTGCAAAGTTCTCTTTAACTTACCCTGGGCGCTATAAGTTGTTAATATGCCTCCGACTTTTTGTACTGAATATATTTTTTCAAAGACAGCTTCTTCCCACATCTCCGGCTGCTTACTCGGAGCAAAGGCGTCGAAATATACTAAATCGTATGCTTTGTTAGGGATATTCATGCTAATAAGGTCGTCTTGATACTTGTGGATCGTAAACAGATCGTGAATAGCTGTACTGATGTTCCAAATCGCTTGATGAATGTCCTCATAAGCTTTAGCGGCGTTTTCGATGTTACAGCTTTCGACGTAGTTGAGTTGAGCCGCTAAACTTATTTCTACAGGATACTTTTCTATAGTATCAAAATCAATACTAAGTGCGTTCTGAAGAGCATATTCTAATGTTAATAGTACGTTTAACCCCGTACCCATACCAATTTCTAATATGCTTGCTTTTTCTGGTTGATCAGTTGACCTGTTTATCCAATATTGAAGGCCTTCTTTCAGAAAAACATGACGAGACTCTTGCACTGCACCGTGAAAAGAATGGTAAGTTTCATTAAGTGTGGGTAGGAATATAGAATGACTACCATCTTCGGTAGTAATAATCTTAGCGGAATCTGGCATTTTATATATCGTCTATTTAAGGAACTGGTATAAAATCATGCAACGCGCCATTCAAACTAACTTTTTGCCTAATTATCTTATGGGTTCCACCTAATCTTTATAGATCAGTGCTGTGGCGTGGGCTTCAACCCCCTTCTCTTCACCTACAAACCCCAGTTTTTCTTTTGTAGTTGCCTTAATCGAAATGTCCTCTTCCTCAATTCCACTTGCCGCGGCGATGGCCTTGCGCATGGCATCTACATGAGGGTTGATTTTTGGCTTTTCCAAGCACAAGGTTGCGTCAATATTGCCCACTTCATATCCTTTCTCCCGAATTAAGTCCATTGTTCTGGTAAGTAATATTTTGCTGTCAATACCATCGAACTCATCGGAAGTATTAGGAAAATGATAACCAATGTCTTTTAAGTTGGCAGCTCCTAGGATAGCGTCACAAATAGCATGTAATAACACATCTGCGTCTGAATGACCATCCGCACCCAGATGGTAGTCCAACTTAATTCCTCCTAACCAAAACTCTCTTCCTTCTTTTAACTGGTGTACGTCGTATCCGTAGCCTATTCTAAAATTTGGTTTCCCCATATTTTTATTTCTTGATGCCAAAGTAAACTAGAATTAACATGAATAGGTGAAAGGAAAGTCTAAATAGTTGCATTTGCTAGTTGGTTTAAATTGATCTAGTAAAATCGAGGATCCGTATGAAGAATGCTTCAAATCGACGGATATTTTTATTTCTGCATAACCTGAAAAATTATTTTCGCCGGCGTGTAACAAAAGAGTTAGAAACATGTTACCTCTAAAATTTTATTTCGCACAAACCAAAATTTACTAATTATGAAAGTTCGATTTACTCTTTTTACTCTATTCATGAGTGGGTTGATGTTCATGTCGTATGGACAAGATGGGCTTCCTGAGAACCCTGATCCAGGAAAATGTTATGCCAAATGTGTTGCTCCTGATGAATATCGTGAGGAGCAGATCCGAGTGATGGTACGGCCTGCTTACAAAACGCTAGAGGTGGTGCCTGCCGAGTATAAGGATGTTACCGAGACAGTCATTGTGAAACCTGAGGTGAAGAAATACATCTTAGAGCCTGCTGAATACAAAACAGTATATGATACCATATGGATCAAAGACCCATACAATAAGCTGACCATTGTTCCTGAAGCTTTTGAAGATGATGTCGAAACGGTAGAAATCAAAACTAAGTCGGGAAGATGGGTTGCTGGAGAAAAAGATCCAGACTGTCCATCTATTGATCCTGATGAGTGCCGAATTCTTCATTATGTAGAAGTGCCATCTGTGATGAGAGACGTGCCTATCAAGAAAAAAGTGAATGATCAAACGACAACCTCAAAGAGAATTAAAGGGAAATTTGAAGTAGTGTCTAGACAAGAGGTGGTTAAAGAACCTACATACAGAACGGAGACCATTCCTGCTGTGACTAAAGATATTGTTCGGACGGTACTGGTTAAAGATGAGACTACTAGAGAGGTAGAGGTGCCTGCAGAATATACAAGCATAACTAAGAGGGTGTTAACAAAACCAGGTGGACTTACGGTTTGGAGAGAGGTTCCATGTACTATTCCTAAGAGTGGTACTGTTTTACCTATCAACTATGAAACCGGTAGTGCCGAGTTAACCAAATCCTCTTTGAAACTCATTGATGATAGATTACTCTCACTATTACAAGATCAGCCAAACTCGATCGTTGAAATTGGTTCTCATACAGATTCACGTGGATCTGGAGATGCCAATCAGCGACTATCTGAGAGAAGGGCTAAGTCTGTTGTGGAGTACTTAATCTCTAAAGGTATCTCCAAGGAAAGGCTTTTGGCGGTAGGATATGGTGAAAATCAGCTGCTGAATAAATGTGCGGACGGAGTAAGCTGTACGAGCTCACAGCACGCTCAGAATAGAAGAACTGAATTCAAGGTGTTCTAATGTATTGGTCAATCGTTGATTTTATATAACGTCTATATAAGAGTTTTTCAGACCAACTCTTTTGAGTAAAGACTATCTAAGAGATTATAACTGAGTTTTTTATTTGAAAAGCACCTCGTCACTTGACAGGTGCTTTTTTTAGTGCTTTGCCGAATATCGCAAAGTCGTAGAATTCGTGTGATTTAGATGTGCCTTTGCCATGTCAGTAATTGCGGTAGTAGATAATGCCATTGTTCTTTCCAGTTCTTTCTCGGCAAATGCATTATCTCCTAGGTAGTTCGAAAAGGCCAGAGAGAATGCTCTGTTAAGCATTTCCACTTGCCCAAAATAAAAGCCTGTTTCAGCCTGGTTTTTGACCTTATCAAGTAATTCCTTGCCGAGGATATTGGTTTTGAAACCCTCAATGATATTATCAACAGCGCTTTCCGCATCGTCAAAAGAAACGTGATCTGACAACTTACCTGAGATCACAAAAAGACCAGGGTCTATGGTACCCATGGCATACGATGAAATTGATGAAAACAATTTTTCCTTGGTGACCAAAGTGTCATAAAGTACAGAACTTTTCCCACGTCCCAATATATCAGAGGCCATATCAATGGCAACAAACCCGTTGGATGCCTTAGCCGGTGCATGATAAGCTTTGTAAATAGCATTTAATGGGACTTGTCCCTCAAGTTCTAACTGACGATGCTCGAGCTGAGCGGGTTCAGCCGGGATATTGCGTGTCACCGTGCCGTTGCTTGGAATTGGAGCAAACCACTTATTCGCTAACTTCTCGATTTGCCGTGCGTCTACATTTCCTGCCACTACCATAATAGCATTATTTGGACTGTAGTATCTGGCAAAAAAATCTTTCACATCCTGCATGGTAGCGTTTTCGATATGTTCAATCTTTTTTCCTATCGTGGGCCATTGATAGGGGTGTGTCGTGTAAGCTTTAGGTCTGAGCTTAAGCCATACGTCACCATAAGGTTGATTCAGATATCGCTGTTTGAATTCCTCTATCACTACACTTTGTTGCACGTCGAGTACCTTTTGCTCAAAGGACAAGCTGAGCATTCGGTCAGACTCTAACCAAAAAGCAGTTTCAATATTTTGATGTGGAAGCGTCACGTAGTAATTAGTGATGTCGGTATTCGTGAAGGCATTGTTTTCGCCGCCAACCTTTTGTAAAGGCTCATCAAAATTTGAAATATTCTTTGATCCACCAAACATCAGGTGCTCGAATAGATGTGCGAAACCCGTTTTATCCGGAGTTTCGTCTCTAGATCCAACCTTGTACAAAATATTGACAATGGCCGTGGAAATTGATTTGTCTTCTATGACATATACCTCAAGCCCGTTTGGCAACTGGAAGTATTCAAATTTTTCCCTTTCGATCATATTGCTTTTCGTTTTTTAAGGTCAAAAGTCTAAGTGACAGTTGATCCATTCATTATCTAAACGGGCACCGTATTTTTTGTAAAAGTTTATAGCCGGCTCATTCCAGTCGAGTACCTGCCACATCATCCCAGTGCAGTTTAACGATTTTGCTTTGGAAATCGTCTCGTCAAGCAGCAACTTACCCACGCCTTTGCTCCGGTGTGCTTCTTTAACAATAAGGTCTTCTAAAAATAAGCGCTTTCCTTTCCAGGTAGAATATCGAAAGTAATACAGTGATAACCCAATGGCCACTCCGTTTTCTTTGGCCAATAAAAAACCGAAAACGGGTTCTTTTCCGAACCCGTCTTCTTTCATTTTTTCAACTGTATTCTCTACTTCCTCTAAGGCATGTTCGTAAATGGCGAGCTCTTTCACCAATTCTAATACTTCAGGAAGGTCTTCTTCTTTGCCTTGATGTATGCTGATCATTATTTCTTAGTGATCATGTCGAAGCCGGTGAATGGACGTAAAACCTCCGGTATACTTATGCCATCAGCGCTCTGATTATTTTCCAGAATTGCAGCCATAATCCTTGGTAGAGCAAGTGCACTACCATTTAAGGTATGAAGCAAATGCTTTTTCTTATCGGCTCCTTTATACCGAAGTTTCAAGCGATTGGCCTGATATGTTTCGAAGTTACTCACAGAACTCACCTCTAACCACATCTTTTGAGCAGCAGAATACACTTCAAAGTCGTAAGTGATCGCAGCTGTAAATCCTAGATCGCCACCGCATAGCCTTAATATCCGATAAGGTAACTCTAAAGACTTTACGAGCCCTTCAACGTAGCTCACCATTTCATCCAAAGCTTCGTAAGATTTGTCTGGATGTTGAATCTGAACGATCTCTACCTTGTCAAACTGGTGAAGTCTATTTAACCCGCGAACGTGGGCACCCCAAGAACCAGCTTCTCTTCTAAAGCAAGGAGTATGTCCTGTTAGCTTGATGGGTAGATTCTTTTCGTCAATGATCGTATCTCTGTAGATGTTTGTTATCGGTACCTCTGCCGTTGGGATGAGGTAAAGATCATCCGCCGTTGCATGGTACATCTGGCCTTCCTTATCTGGCAGTTGTCCTGTACCATAACCTGATGTTTCGTTTATCAACAACGGGGGTTGTATCTCTTCAAATCCTGCCTTTCCAGCTTCTTTTAAGAAGTAGTTAATAAGAGCACGTTGTAGTTGAGCTCCCTTTCCTTTGTAGACCGGAAAACCGGCGCCGGTAATCTTATTTCCTAAATCGAAATCTACAATATCAAAATCCTTAATGATTTCCCACTGTGGTTGCGCTTTTCCTGACAGCTCGGGTAGCGCGTCTACTTGAAATATTACTTCGTTGTCTTCTTCTGACTTTCCAGCCTTTACCTTTTCATTTGGTACGTTTGGCACGGCATAGAGTTTCTCCTTGAGTGCAGCGTCTATCTCTGAGGCTTTAACAGCCAAATCCTCCTTACCAGCTTTGAGCTCTACTGTTTTTTTCTTGGCTTCTTCGGCCTCATCCTTTTTCCCCTGTTTCATTAAGGAACCGATGGACTTAGATAACTCGTTTAGTTCTGCAAGTAGTGAATCAAGAGCAATTTGATTTTTTCTCCTTCGCTCATCTAAATCAAGGATCTCTTGGAGCATCAACTCCACATTTTTCAATCCACGCTTCTGTAGCCTACTGATGTAGACCTCCTTCTGTTGTTTAATCTCAGCTACTTGTAACATATTATATCAGACTTAACCCAGTTGGTTCTTAGGTGGTTTTTTTGGTAAGAACCAACTGCACCGTTACCACATAAGAGTTAGAAATAGTATTTACCGCAATATTGCTTATTAATTCGTGCGCAATCCACGAACTGGTCGAAAAAGAGAAAGTTTTGAGGGAAAAAATTGGTTGGTGTTCAGAAGTCCCTTAATATTGCGGCGATCGGGAAGAAATAAGCCAAATTTTAGAGAATACCCAATATCCTCGATTATACCGACAAATTTCTCAGATTTATTTAAAAGCCCTTTTAAATCCAATTTCCATAATTGATCTATGTACAACATTGATGACTTGAGTGTCAGATTATTATCTGAGCTAAAAGAAATTGCTGAAAAGCTTAATATCAAAAACTTCAAGAGACTGACTAAGAAGGAATTAATCTACAAAATCCTTGACGAGCAGGCTGTAAGCCCTGAAGCTGCGATTTCGACAAAAAAAGAAGAAGAAAAAATGAAATCCTCTTCCAAAGAAGAAAAAACGGAGGTGACCGATTCCATAGGTGATGATATTGACCTCAGTGAAGATGACTCTTTAGAGAAATCAGTTGACTCTATGTTGGAGTCCCTTGATTTAGATATTGATGAAAGTCTTGTGTCATTTGATGACGATGACGAAAAAGAGGCAGAAGAATCAACCGCTGACTATAAAAAAGGTAAGGGCGCTAAAAACGGTAAAAAAGATGGCGGTAACAACCATCGCAACAGAAGAGCTGCTTACAACGCGAACATCAAAGAGTTTGATGGAATAATTGAAAATCAGGGAGTTCTTGAAATCATGCAAGACGGCTATGGTTTCCTTAGATCGAGCGACTATAATTACCTAGCTTCTCCTGATGATATATATGTTTCTCCTTCACAAATCAAATTATTTGGTCTTAAAACAGGAGACTCGATAAAGGGACAGATACGACCACCGAAAGATGGTGAAAAGTATTTTGCGCTACTTAAGGTTCTTTCGGTGAACGGTAGAACCACAGAGGAGATAAGAGATAGAGTATCATTTGAGTATTTAACACCTTTATTTCCGGATGAGAAACTGTACCTGAGTACAACACCAGGAAATTACTCTACACGTATCTTAGATCTTTTTGCTCCTATTGGTAAAGGACAAAGAGGTATGATTGTGGCGCAACCTAAAACTGGTAAAACAGTTTTACTGAAGAATGTTGCAAACGCTATAGCGGAAAACCATCCTGAATGCTATCTGATGATCTTATTGATAGATGAGCGTCCGGAAGAGGTAACCGATATGGCCCGAAGTGTAAAAGCGGAAGTCATCGCTTCAACTTTTGACGAGCAAGCAGATAGACATGTTAAGGTATCTTCTATCGTACTTGAGAAAGCGAAACGAATGGTGGAATGTGGCCATGATGTCGTTATTCTTCTTGATTCCATTACCAGATTGGCGAGAGCTTATAACACAGTTGTCCCGTCATCTGGAAAAATCCTTTCCGGTGGTGTAGATGCAAATGCCCTTCACAAGCCAAAGCGATTCTTTGGAGCAGCTCGAAATGTAGAGCACGGTGGATCACTTACCATCATCGCAACGGCTCTAATCGAGACTGGATCGAAGATGGATGAAGTAATCTTTGAGGAATTCAAAGGAACAGGTAACATGGAGCTTCAGTTAGATAGAAAACTGGCGAATAAGCGTGTATATCCTGCTATCGATGTTCCTTCTTCTGGAACACGACGAGAAGACTTACTTATGGACAAAGAGGAACTGTCAAGAGTATGGATCTTAAGAAAGTTCATGTCAGATATGAACTCTCAAGAAGCCATGGAGTTCTTGTTAGATAAAATGAGAGGAACACAAAATAATGCCGAATTCCTTATCTCTATGAACGGTTAATCCCTGTTTCATAGTTGCTATATAAAATGGGCCTTGGAGTAATTTCCAAGGCCTTTTTTTGTGTCTGAGTATTTGGCGCCAGACAAAACTGAGAAAAACGGATTTTTTATACCATTCGTGGTGTAAAATGACGTAATAGATTACGAAACTGTTTTTTTCTTATTCAAGGCAAAAAAAACAGACCTAGCAGCGCTAGGGCGAGGCTTTTTAACGAAGAAGAAGGTAAAAACAGCAGTAAAATACACGTCACTTTATAGTATAAATGGTGTTAGACTTAAGCTCGTGTTTGAATGGGTGTTTGTCAGTTGTATCCTTTTCTCCAGTGTTTGCTTAAACGAAAGAAATCCAAAAAGCCAAACAGGGAATTCCTGTTTGGCTTACTTTCAATCATTGATCTTGTTTTTCTATCTCACTAGTCTGCACTAATTAATCGCCATAATTGCTCAGGAGCGCCAAATCTCCAATTGGAAACAGAGACTTGATTTGAGGTGGAGGAAGCGGTAATGAATCCCTGAGTTTGATCATTTTTTATTCTGAACCAGCCATCATTATTATGCGGTACAATAGCCCATAACAAATACGGACTTGAAGTAAAGTTGTACTGGGCGATGGGTAAATTGTTATTTGATGAAAAGCCTTGTGGGACAAGATATTTTTGTGATAATACACCCTTGATCCGAAAAATACTTGTGTTTACATATGTCCCGCTTTGCTCTGGCACAAGCATGCTTTCTGTATTACTGTTTAGGGTTCCTTGACTTAGGATGCTTGCATTTTGGGCACCATTGGACACTAAAATTTTACCGGTCAATTTATTTTTAAAAACATATCTTCTACTGGATAAAGGCTTTTTAGACTTAAAGGCAGTGGCCAGAGCTGTGGTTTGGTCATATTGACCTGGAGTAGTACTTAAATTTGTAGTTACGTTGATGGTAGCTGCTCCACCTTTATCAAAAACGGCATCCAAATAATTGATTAAATCAAAGTTGCTGTATCGAACGTTATTCCAGCCCCAAAAAGTACCTAGATAAGTAAGCGTATGCCATTGTGCGCCATATAAGTACTGATCTGCTGGAAAGTATTCGTTGATATTATTTACTTCGCCGGCGGTGTAGTTGTCAAAAACTGTATACTTATATACCCCAATGCCATTGTTATAAGTTATAATTCTATTATCATAACCATGTCTTGCAGCGAATGATATTTTGCTTAATTGATCACTCGTCCAGCCCAGTTGTTCGTAAGCATGATCGAACCAATAACCGGCTACCTTACCGCGATATCGCGCTCCCCACTCTTCCAGTACCCGAACCATATTATCCACATGTTGGTCAGTAGGGGCACCTGGGATAAAATTGAAATTGGTAACAGCGTCATAATTCCAGCCCATTTTCTCACCCCATACTCGTGTTCCTGTAGGTCCATCTATTCCTACTCGAAGCATTATTTTTATGCCATAAGGCGATAGCTTATCATAGAGTAATAATGGAATATCTGTTGATGTGCTACCTCTACTATCTTGAATGATGGACTCATAGGTAGCATTTGGAGAACAGTATGCGCCATTGAAGCCGGCCATAGATACAATGACCCAAGAAGCTTTTGTGGCAACAATCGCCTCTACTAAGTCATCCATGACATCTGCTCTGTAGGACATTTCTATTTCGCGACGATCAATGTCGTCACCATCATATTGCAAGAAATAACCATATTTCCCGTCGCTCAAAAACTTTATAGCTGCTTCGCGATCTATGCTTCCCTTTTTTTCAGCAAAGGTTTTGTCAATTTCCGCGTTTACCACTTCCTGCTCCTCTTGAAGGCATGAAAGGAATAAAACGGACATAAATAATAAGTAAATACTTCTCATAAACTTGGATTTTGTTTGCGGGCGCAAAATTAATTTGAAAACTGGTGAAAAAGAGATAATTCCGTAACCCCGAGTAAAGGTTCATTCATTATTACCATATAATCATACTTTGATGATATGAATGATTGGTTACCAGCTAAGTAAAGGGTAAATGAGGTGACTGGAAGCGGCAAAAGTTAGCTTGTGAATACAGGAGTTTGAAAGGTTAAACTATGTCTAGCACCAATCTAATCATGGTGATATATGCTTGGTTTCGTTCATATGTAACATTCCGTAAACCCAATAAGGACTGAATTTAGTCTTTTTGAATATATCGAGTATTGATTGAGATCCGAGAGTGAGACTAAGCCTGTCCAATATGAATATCAGAAGATTGAGTATCACACTTTGTATCATACAACCTAAACTAATGCACAAATGAAAAACGTGAATTATTGCTGCATAATTGTCATCCTCCTTTCAGCCATTGCTTGCTCAGGAAAAAAGGGACTTTCCAGAGCAGATTTACCGATTAGGGGATGGAATATCCTTTCGGACAGTTTGGAATTTGGGTTACGCGCTATTGAAAAGGCGAGAGAGTATGATATCAACCACTTAGAAATATCCCATGACCTGGTTCACTTTTTATTCGATGTGAGAGACTCAGCGCGTCGCGAAAAAACTAGGATACTAACAAGAGAGGCACACAAAGTAGGTATCAAAGATGTTTTAGTCTGGGACCACACTTTTTATGACTTAGATTATTATCCATCGGAATTTAAAGTGGAGCCAGAAGGGAAAATAAACCTTGATGATCCACTTTTCTGGGAATGGTATAAACAAGACTATCGAGAGCTAATGGCCAAAATTCCTGAAGTTGATGGGTTGGTTTTGACTTTCATTGAAACTGGCGCACATATTGAAGCACAGCATTCGGATAAGCTTAAAGATCCTTCTGATAAGCTTTCGGCTGTGGTGGATACACTTTCCCAATTAATAATTAACGAGCTGGGTAAGAAGCTTTACGTCCGGACATTTGTGCATCGCCAGGAACAGGTGCCGGCTATGATCGAAATGCTTTCCAAAATCAGTCACCCAGATATCAAAGTCATGGTGAAAGAGGTATCAGGGGATTTCTTTTTCAACTACCCAACGCAGAAATACGTCGAACAAATTAAGCAACCAGTATATGTCGAATTTGATTGTGGACATGAATATCACGGACAGGGTGCAACGCTGAATACATTTACTAACGTTCTGACCGATCGATGGAAGTATTACCTCAACAAGAAAAATGTCATTGGCTATGTTGCTCGAATCGATCGATATGGAAACACCTCGATTATCGATCAGCCTGGAGAGGTTTTACTTCATACTTTGAGAAGACTAGCGCAAGATACCTCGCTGACTAATGATGTAGTGACTGCTGAATTCATAAGCCAACAGTACACAGCAGAAGCAGTCAAACCTTTGATGTCCGCTTTTGCTCGAGCTAGAGATATCTGTGAGTCTTCTATGTATACACTGGGTCTATATACCAGTCGACATAGTCTTTTAAACTATGAGTACGCGTACTGGGGAGGGTTTGGTAATTCAAAACAAGTGTATCGAATTGGGGCCCCTATTCATAAGGAATTTGTCTTTGACGAATTAGTTACTCGGATGGCACCGGAGGCTTATAAGGCAATAGTACACCCTGACTATGTTCAAGCGGAAATGCTGGACTTTACCTTATTCGAATATATCATGGAGCAGAAGAAATATGCCGTGGATCAAAGTGCAATAGCCCTTGAAGAGGTGAGGTCAATACTTCCTCAGCTGCCTCCTTCTAAAGCGGATCAACTCCATCAGCTCTTTTATCGCACATGGCTTGTGTCGCGACTCCATTGGGCATCATCAGCTTTATACTTCGGAAGACGGCTGGAGCTAAAAGGCGAGGAGGAGCAACTTAAGGCTTATATCAGCGAAGCGCTTGTAGAAATTGATGAGGTTGGTACTCTGGTATCTGACTATGACAAGCCCTATCCATCAGGACAGTATGACTTCAAAGAAGATGCTAAGATGGCTTTTACATATAAGTCAAATTATCTTAAAGGAGATTGGTTGAATAGTTCTGTTATATCAAAATAGTGTTTAACCGATTTCCAAAGACGTCATTGAGACTCCATGATGGGTTGGAGAGGTTTATTCAAAAAGAATTGGAAACTAAAATTGAGCGCTTTTATTGGGGGCTTCATGGCTAAAGTCTTTTTTGGTGATAGTCATCTATAATTAAAAAACATCTTTCTCAGTTCAATAGACTATCTTTTACTTCCCCAAGTAATTGTTGCACAACCAAAGAATAGGTTTTCATAGTTGACACTAAGTTCCTTCTCTTTCAGTAAGGAGTAGAACTGCTTGCTGTTGCCAAATGCTTCTGTGTAAACACCTAGCATGCTGTAATTCCTAGAGTTTCCTTGAAAAAGCACCCCAATGATCGGAATAACCCTTTTCAAATAAAACATATAAAAGAACTTTAAAAAACGATTTGATGGTACAGACACTTCCACAAAAGAGAACTGTCCCCCAGGTTTAAGTATTCTTAAAATCTGGCTTGCAAGAGTTTTAAGTTGATCGGGACTAAAAGTTTTTAGTCCAAATGATGAGATTACAATATCTGCCGAATTCGAAGCAATTGTATTATTGAGTATGTCTTGTTCCATGACCTTGGCTTTACCATTAGTCCTCTTACTATTCCGAATGGCAACCATATTCATGTTTGGTGAAATGTCAATACCGACGATTTCTGTGAAATTGATTTTCGATTTTTTTAGAGATGCCCAAAGTTCACCTATCCCGCTCATTAAGTCGTAGATTACAACTTCTTTTGGGCTTAGTTTCAACTTCTTTACACATGCCCATCGCCATCGCTCTGTGAATCCAAAGGAGGATAAATAGTTGGTCAACCCATAGGTTGAGGACATAGTGTCGAATAGTCTTGCTACGAATAGCGGGTCATAAATGGAGTTTTCCTCTTCACGCGCCATGAACAATCATTTATACATCATTCATCCACTTCAATATGTGCGCTCGTACTTCTGATGGGTGAATATCTTCTAGGTATTGAGTAGTTGATAGTTTCTTTTCCGTCATGGTCGCTGCGAAGGCACCGATAGGTGCCCACCGACCGGCGTGCATGGGTTTCTGCTGAGGGTACAAACCCAGACAGCGAACTCCCGCGGCCGAAGCGATATGCAAAGGACCAGTACTACAGGCTACAAGTCCATCTACTTGACCAATAAAATCTACGAATTCTTCAAGTGAAAATGCACCAGTGGTATCTATGACGTGCTCTTGCTCAAATATTTCTGGAAGCTCTTGCTTGATGAGGTTTCCTTCATCGAGTGTCCCAGAGATCAGTATTCGAAACTTATGGGGATCTAAACTTTTTATGAGTTCCAGATAGTTTTGTAAGGCCCATTCCTTAGCACTTCCCTTAGATTTCATATGGAGCACCAAATTGAAATGAGGACCACCAAGAAAATTATCAAAGGTACTCTGCCGCTCTTTTCTCCATCCAATATATTGATGCAAATCACTAAGAAGCACTTCATTCTCCAAGCTGTTAAAGTCTCTCAACGACTTTAGTAGTTTTACATTTAGCTGAGCTTCATGCAACGGGCTTTTTTTTCGTCCTAAACTCGGTCGTACATTACAGGTGGCCCAATGATAAATTCTATGCGAGGTGCCAACCCTTGTTTTTACCCCTTGCTTCTTGAGGTAGCGCGCTACTTCTTTTCTCGGAAAAACATGAATACCTATTTCGATATTCTCAAGTGGCTTAAACTGCTGTTCATCCCAATCTAAAAACACATCAACATGCTTACACTGTTCGATAACTGCTTGAGTATATTTTCGGCCTAGAAAATACACTTTACAGGCAGGGTAATACTTCTTGATAATGCCAGCCATAGGCAAAGTCAGGATGACATCACCAATGCTGTCCGTTCTACTTATGAGAATGCTTCGCATACCAAATTTTACTGTACTTTAGGAAGTTGCTATGTGCGGACAATATACAAATGATAAAGCCGTAATACCCGTCTAAGAAGCCGCGCTGAAAAAAATATTTTTTGATAAACGTGTATAAAGGATTGAAAAGTACATGAATGAGGAATGAAGCTTTTTTTCCTTTAGCTAGTGCCTCTCGTGCCGCAGTCTCAGAAAACGTATTCGCAGTATTGGCGTGTTGCGCGATAGATAGAAACGAATAATGCAAGAGGTCACCTTTCTTGATATGAAAAGTGGGAATCCCCTCTTTGACAAGTACCCGATCATGTGGGTTTTCACCACCCCATTCACCGCATTCCTTGTGAAAAAGACGCAACTTTTTGTCTGGATACCACCCACAGTGATGTATCCATTTACCACAATAAGAGGTAAGACGGTTAAATGAATACGCTTGATATTTAGTGTCCTGCTTGATTGATGCTATTTCACTTCTCAAGACATCGTTTAGCGCCTCATCCGCATCCAAGGAAAGGATATAATCGTAGCTGGTGAGATTCTTCGCGAAGTTTTTTTGTTCGATATGCCCTTCAAAAGGATGCTCAAAAAACCGTATATTCAGTGTCTTACCCAGCTCAGCACAAATTTCTTTGGTCCGATCTGTGCTAAACGAATCTACTACCACTATCTCATCGGTAACGTCAATCATCGATCGAATGCAGCGTTCAATGTGCTTCTCTTCGTTGTAAGTGATGATCGTACCTGAAATTTTTATCATAATCAGAAAAATGCCTCAAGTGCTCAAATATACGCATCTCAATTGTCCCTAAAACCAATTTAGTAAGCATTACCTTTGCGATCTTTATTTTTGAAGTGATCGTGTATTGTCAAAGTCACTCAAACAGAGAAGATTATAATGGATAGGGAGTTTGACATGATCACGTTGCCAAACGGGATCCGTGTGATACATAAGCAAGTAGTGCATACTAAGGTGGCACACTGTAGTATCATGATGGATATTGGTAGTCGTGATGAACAAAACGGAGAAGAAGGACTTGCTCATTTCTGGGAACACATGGCTTTCAAAGGTACCCAGAAAAGAAAGGCGTATCATATTATTAATAGACTAGAAATCTTAGGTGGCGAGCTCAACGCCTATACCACTAAGGAAAAAATCTGTTTTTATGCCTCGATTCTTGATACGCATCTGGAAAAAGCGGTCGAGTTATTGGCCGATATCACCTTCAATTCGGTATTTCCTGAGAAGCAAATTGAGAAAGAAAGAGGAGTTATTCTTGAAGAAATGGCCATGTATCAAGATAGTCCTGAAGATGCCATTCAAGACGAGTTTGACGAACTTATCTTCGATGGTCATGCGCTTGGGATCAATATTTTAGGAAACCAACAGACAGTAAGCAATTTTCATCAGACTGATTTCCTAAAGTTTGTTGCGGAGAATATGGATAGCTCACGACTGATTTTTTGTTCTGTGGGTCCGTCATCTCTAGCAAAGGTTAAGAAATTGGCAAACAGACACCTAAAAGAAGTCCCTTCTAAGTCTTCTTCGCGGTCAAGAGTTAAGGTGAATGGCTATACCCCAAAGCAAGAAGTACGACGAAAAACCATTTTACAAGCGCATTGTGCAATTGGCAATCGCAGTTTTGCGGTAGGAGACAACAAACGGGTGCCTTTTTCCATGCTGGTGAATATTTTGGGTGGCCCGGCAATGAATAGTCGACTAAACTTAGCACTCCGTGAAAAGAAGGGATATGTGTATTCCATAGAGTCGGGGTATGCCGCTTATGGTGATACCGGTTTATTCAGTATTTTTTTTGGAACTGAACCTGCTAAGATCAATAGGTGTAAAGCTGCTGTTTACAAGGAACTCAAACTGCTTCGGGATAAGAGGCTTGGAAACCTACAATTACATGCCGCTAAGGAGCAGATTATCGGTCAATTGGCTATGTCAGAAGAAAATAACAGTCACTTAATGCTTACTCTGGCTAAGAGTATGCTAGACTTAAATAGGGTGGATACCTTGGAAGCCATTTTTGAGCGCATCCGTGCGGTAACAGCTTCTGAGCTTAGTGAATTGGCAAACGAAATTTTCTGTGAAGAAGAACTAAGTGTACTCACTTTCTTACCATCTGAGGACTAGAGACAATGGATATTTTTCTTGAGCGCGCTGAGATAAATCATCTTCAAGAAATAGAGGAGCTTTGTGTAGGATCCATAGCCCAGTGTTGTAAGGCGGATTATACGCCCGCGCAAATAGAGGCTTGGATAAACCGACTCCGATCCTCAGGTCGATTAGCGGAAGCCGTAAAGAGTCAATTTTTCCAAATAGCTCATAACCAGGATAAACTATTGGGCATCGGTTCGTTGGATGCGAACGGTTACCTTGATTTCTTATATGTTGCTCCTTATGCACAAAGGCGTGGTGTTGCTTCGCTAATTCTTCAGCACTTGGAGTCTGAAGCTTTTCGTCGACATGAAACAGAAATAAGGTCTCACGTAAGCAAGACAGCTTTGCCTTTTTTTCGAAAGAATGGGTTTCAGACTATCTCCGATAAGGTCAATCAATTAGGCCAAGAGCGTTTGGTAAACTTTGAGATGAAGAAAATATTAAAGGACTAGAAAGAATGGAATTCATAGATGAAGAGTTAAATCAATATTGTTTGAATCACACCAGTGCAGAGCCAGCCATACTATCGGCTATAGACCGTGATACGCATGCCAATGTACTTATGCCCAGGATGCTTTCTGGTCATTTACAAGGTCGTGTATTGGCCATGCTATCTCATATGATTAGGCCAAGCAGAGTACTAGAAATTGGTACATACACTGGGTACTCGGCTTTATGCTTTGCAGAAGGACTTGCTGATGGCGGTAAAGTCATTACGCTCGATAAAAATGAAGAGTTAGAATCTCGGGTGAGAGCATTCTTCGAGCAGTCAGAATTTGGGCATAAAATAGACTACCTCATTGGAAATGCCGTGGAGTTGATCCCAACACTTCAAGATCGATGGGACTTAGTATTTATAGATGCTGATAAAAAGAATTATTCTGTGTATTTGGATTTGATTGAAGATCAGGTGAACATAGGTGGCTTTGTAGTTGCCGATAACGTACTTTGGAGCGGTAAGGTGGTAGCAAACGGTAAAATAGATAAGGATACCCAAGCGTTATTAGACTTCAACCAAAAGGTACAAGACTCTTCTGTGTGGGAAAATGTCTTAATGCCACTACGTGATGGCTTAATGGTTATGCGTAAGGTAAAATAATTCCTACTTTTACCACTCAAATAGCTCGTTCAACTGCGTGATCAACAAACTAGTATATAGGGCCGCATTAACTAGTCTTCTTTGGATAATACTGATGCCTTTTGAGGTATTTGGACAGGATATTCCCAAGGTGGGTACCTCCTACGAGATAGCGGGTATTCGTATAAAGCTCACCGCACGGGCACGAGAAGACATTCAAAAGGAAGTTTTCAATATTCGCAAGAGTCCGAAGTACTTTAACATTCTGGCTGATAGAGCTGCCCTTTACTTCCCAATTATTTCTAGAGTGCTTAAGGAGCAGAATGTTCCAGATGATTTTAAATACCTGGCTGTGCAGGAAAGTAAGCTGGTGTCTGACGCGGTCAGTTCTGCTAAGGCAGTTGGATTTTGGCAGTTCAAATATGCGACAGGCAGAGAGGTAGGGCTTCGAATTGACAGAACCGTAGATGAGCGTCTAAATGTGGCGGCCTCTACCGAAGGAGCTGCGCGCTATTTCAAGAAAAGTAATTTTAAGTTTAGAAATTGGATTTATGCTGTTTTGGCGCACTACACCGGAGCCTCCGGTGCTGATAAATACGTAAAAAAGGAGTATATCGGTGCCAGTAAAATGACCATTGACCACAATATGTTTTGGTATGTCAAGCGTTTCATAGCGCATAAGATTGCATATGAAGGAGCTGTACCCGCTCAATCGAGTGGAGGACTAAGACTGGTGGAACATTTCAAAGGTGGTGGACAAACGTTGAGTCAAATTTCCAGAAAGTATAATATAGACTACGAGCTGCTTAGCCGATATAACAAATGGCTGAAGAGCGGGAGTGTTCCAACCGACAGAGCATACGCGGTGATCCTACCTTCTTATCGAAAGATAAGGGGGGCTAAGGGTGAGGGAATATCCGAGCCGGTCACGCCTAAAGGCGAGATAGGTGCCAAAAAACCTCCTGTAGCCAAGTCCATAAGTTCAGATGTGCCACTACCTTCTATCTTTCTGAAGCTTAACCGGATTGATGGCATCTTGGCACGACGCAACGAGACCATAGCTGGAATTGCTTCTAGGTCCGGCATAGAAGTTAAGAAGTTCATGAAGCTTAACGACATGTCCATGGAAGATAAGGTTCTTGCCGGTGAAGTCTATTACCTCAAGAGTAAAAAGGGAAGGGCGCGCATTTATTTTCATCGTGTGAAACCAGGTGAAACGTTTTGGGCAATTGCTCAGCGATATGGAGTTAAACTGAGAAGCCTGAAGAAACTGAACCGTATTGGCAATAAGGAAGCAGTAGAGCCAAAGCAAGCAGAGACGGTCTGGCTACGCGAGTTCAGATCTTCAAAAGATGTATTGGTTACGGTAACGACCGCAGCAAAACGCTTAGAAAAAGGCAAGTCAGCTCCTAAAGCTCCGGTCCCTAAGGCTAAACCCAAACCGAAGGCGGTTAAAAAACCAGTAGAGAAAGCTCCAGAGCCCACTGCTCCCATTCGTGATCCAAATGTAAAATATAAGATTCACACGGTGCAAAAAGGAGAATCTCTCTGGGGTATCGCCAATCGAAATGATATTCATGTCGACGAGTTGATAGCTTGTAATGAGTTAAGCGCTAACCTTATTTTACAAGTGGGTGATCAAATTTACATTCCTCAAAAAAAGAAAAAGGAGTTAAAAGAAGATAAGAAGCCGATAAAACCAAAGGTAGTGAAGCCAGAAGAACCTCAACCGAAACCAACCCCTGATCCTAAAGGACGAAAACATACCGTAAAGGCAGGTGAGTCTTTATGGGCCATTTCACAAAAGTATGAACGTAATGTGGAAGCTATTCTTAAACATAATGATCTCAACTCTAATGTATTGCAACCAGGACAGGTAATTTATATTCCACGAGCGAAAGATATCGTAAAAGAGCCCGAGGACGAGGAAGATAATCGTGATAATAAACCTAATATCCGGTCAAAAAAGGAACCGAATAAAGTAGTCGCCACGACGCTCACTCACACCGTAAAAAACGGAGATACCTTGTACGCCATTGCTAGAAAGTATAACATTACGGTGCAAGAAGTCATGGCCCTCAACGATAAAAAAGATCATGCCCTTAAAATCGGCGAAACGCTAAGGGTGAGCAAATAATTTGAATTTGGCATGATTTTTTTCAAATAAACCACGTTTTTGTCATTAAGTTATTCCCAACTCGACCATTCAGTTTACATTTGAAAGTAGAGAGTATTCTAGGTATCAGCGTTACATCACGATATATGTTGCGTTAGTTCTGATTTTGTTTTTCTCTACGTCGGTTTGGAGGACCACTGACCGAAGTGTTACAGCCTGATTATCAGTGATATTTTGTGAAACTAAATGTAGATTCCAATAAAATGGCGGTTGATAACCAACTTGTTCTTGTTGTTGATATAGACACGGCTTTAAACGAGCAGCATAAAAAGTTACTGTTGACTCATGCGTCTACAAACCATGTAGACTTGGCGACCAGTGGTAAAGAGGCTATTGGTCTGCTACAAGGAAGGGCAAATCAAAATCTTCCTTTACCATCAAAAATTTTTTTTGATATCAATATGCCGATCGTTGGGGGAGTTGTTTTTTTTTACGAATTCGAAAAACTGCTAGTTGATCTTATAGAAACTCCTGAGGTGTTTGTTTTTTATACTAATGAAAAACAGGAAAGTCGTCTAAAACACCTGTTGACTTCGGATTATGTGAAAGGTTTCTTTAAGAAACCACTTACTAGTAAAGATCTTCAGAAGGTTTATCCTCAAGAATAGTTTTTTGTTGGGTTAGTTTAAACCGAGGCAGTATCCTTGATAGAACCCAATAGTGCTCGCTAATAAAGAGTCTCCCTGTACTTTTATAAATCCTTCTTTGGTCATCAATAATTTTACACCTACGAATTCTGGGATTTCGTCTTTGAAATCAATGTAGAGGGTATCACCACGTTGACGCCAAACGCCTGCTCTAAAAGTTGTGATACCAAAAAATCCCACGTGGCTATATTCAAACTTCCCTGATTCTCTGAAGAGAATGGTTCCAGTATTCGTAGTGCCTTCATAGCAACCACGATATTTAACTTTACTTTGATAGTATCGTGCGTTCAAAAAATCGGGACCTGTGTACATTAATATGATAGCGACTAAATAGATAGTAGTTGGCGTAACCAGTTTTACTGACCACTCAGTACGGTGTTCATAGACCCTAAAGCCTGTATAAAGAAACTGTCCCAATACGAGAAGACCTAATATTAACTCCAAAGTGAGCATAACAGGGGGAGCATATTCGGATACTTGCTGCCAATAGTAATCTAGAAAGCTGATGAGTAGAAGACCGAGAGATAGAATGATCGAGAGCGATATTCTTTTGAGGTTATTCATGTTTATGTCGCATAATATTTTTTAGTGAATTTGAAGATGAATATGGTCGTCGTGTCTTACCGCTTTACACCCATGGAACCTGATGCGGGGATCCTGAAGTCTCATTCTTCTTTTGAGGTGACCTTCGAGGAAGATCTTTTCAAGTCGCTTTGAGTCCAGAAGTCCATGGATCAATAAAGAAGTGTTCTTTGATGAAAACCGTAGACCAGAATGGTTTAACCCAAACATCAAATATTTTGGGAAATCATATTGCTTATACCCTTGCTGTTTACACCAGATAGTTTGGTTGAACTCAGAAGGGCTTGGTTCAACAAAGACTCCATACCCCGACCTGCTTGGCTTTAAATTGGTTGGACTTCCATCTGCCAACTCGTACATCAGGCTAATATCAATTTTTTTTCCGTCATTATGACTCATATGCGGCAACAAAGGAAAGCCATTGAAGAATGGAAAATTGGCATCTAAGTATCGTAGTTGAATGTGTTTGGGCAATTGATGGGCTGTTTTCGACAATACATCGTTGAGCTCAGGGACTACATAATTGCGGTTGAGTAAGGTGGTTAAAAAGGTCGTTGGCTTTATCTGTGAAGTGTTTTTTACAGGCTCCCTTCCGAATAGTGGTGCGACAACTGGTGTTATCAAAAAAGTAAAAAGTAGGTAAATTATTACTGGAAAAGCGATCTTATTACTTCGAAAGTTGATCAGTCTAGCTATGATTAGCCCTAATAATAAAGCCATACCTCCGATCTGAGTGAGTACGGTAAGCACACTAAATGCGATGAAAACAAAAATGAAATACCCTATTTTCCTCACAGTATAGTTGGCCTATTCAGTTAATCAAAGTCTAAACCCAAGCGGTCGACTAGCTCACCCAAGGCAGGATTCACCTTTTTCATGTGCTCAAACTTGTCCTTACTGGTATAGATTTTCTTTTTTTGAGCCATCTGCGCCATTTCAAATTCAAGTTTGAATTGGTCATTTTGAAGGGCATCACGAAGCGATTGAACTAATTTTTCTTTAAATCGACTAAAAAGTTCCACCTCAAGAGGGCTTGATAGTTGTGCTCTGATAAGATGGTTTTCTTTTTTTAAGCCTCTTTTGATAATTGATAACTCAGATTCGGGTGCTCCCTCACTTTTGCGTCTGTTCAGATATTCCGATACTACGATGTTGAGTTTGGCTTGATCAAAAGGATCATTCGGATAGTTAACTACTGTTTTTGAACTGGCTTCTTCGCTGCTTTGATCCTTAGCTTTAAAGTTCTTTAAGTCAATAGTCTGCTTCTTGCTGATATTGGGTGTTAAGCTGGGCGGACGCTTCGGGATTTCAGTTTTTTTGATAAACTGATCAGCAATGGACGGTTTCCCCGTCGGTTTAGCAGTTTCGTCAGTTAATGCTTTTTTTTTTCAGCCGTCTCCTTGAGCGTGGTTGCCAAGTCTAGTGCCGCAGGTATATTGGCACACTTAAGTAGTGCTAACTCGACGTGTAAACGCTGGTTTTTACTCGCCTTGTAGGCAAGATCACAGCGATTTAAAATATTTAAACAAGAAAGAATAAATGAAGTAGAAGCTTTTTTCGACTGCTCTAGGTATCGTGCTTGTACAGCTTCCCCAACATTAATCAACTGCACCGTACTGGCATCTTTACACACTAATAAATCCCTTAAATGCTGACTTAGACCCGTAACAAAGTTATGACCGTCGAAACCGTTTCGTAGGATTTCGTCAAAAAGTAAAAGAGCTTGACTATTGTCTTGATCTAGGAGGAAATCAGTTGCTTTAAAGAAATAGTCATAATCTAGAATATGTAGGTGCTTGATCGTATCCTGATAGGTAATCGTATTACCAGAGAAGGTGACGATCAGGTCAAAGATAGAAAGCGCATCACGCATGGCACCGTCGGCCTTTTGGGCGATCAGGTTTAGAGCTTCTTCTTCTGCTTGGATTCCTTCTTTTGTGGCTATCCCTTGTAGCTGACGTGTCATATCGCTGATTTCAATTCTGTTGAAATCAAAAATTTGACAGCGGGAAAGGATAGTCGGTATTACTTTATGCTTTTCCGTTGTCGCCAAGATAAATATAGCGTAAGAAGGCGGCTCTTCGAGGGTCTTTAAGAAGGCATTAAAAGCCGCGTTAGAAAGCATGTGTACCTCATCAATGATATATACCTTGAATTTCCCTTGCTGAGGTGGATAACGTACTTGCTCAATTAAGTTCCGAATATCATCAACCGAATTATTGGAAGCCGCGTCGAGCTCATAGATATTGAGGTTTTGGGAATTTTCAATTGGGTTGATGCTTTCAAATCCATTGATCATGCGAGCGACAATTCTGGCGCAGGTAGTTTTACCCACACCGCGGGGACCACAAAACAACAATGCTTGCGCTAAATGATTTTGATCAATAGCATTTTTGAGAGTCGTCGTTATGTGTTCTTGTCCCACCACTTCGGCAAAACCTAGTGGTCTATACTTCCTCGCTGATACAATAAAATTGTCCATCCCGTGCAATTTAGTATTTTTGCCATCTTAATTGCAAGATCGCTATTGCTGAAAAGTTGTTTTTCAGAGTTGTTGATTTGGTAGAAATATGTTTAAGTGGCTGGTTGTGAGGTATTTTAATTGTAAAAATGTACTTCAAAAGAACCTGTACTGCGGCTTTGCTTAACAAATTGCCTGAGGTAATTGAGACCTTAAAAACCTTTTTGTTAAAAATATTGTCTGAGACATTAATATGTTTAAACCCTTCTCGTTTGCCAGAACTCCAAACTTGGTGTTTGGTAAGTATTCCCTTAAGAAACTAGATCAGATAACTGCTTCGCTAGGAAAGAAAGTGTTGTTAATATATCATCCCTCGTTCGAGGAAATGGAAATCGGTAAAAAGACACTTGCCGAGCTTGATGATATCGAGGTGGAGATTATCAAATTTGTCACCGAAGAGGAAGCGTCTCCTGAAGTAATTGATGCCTGCCGAAAAGAGCATAAAGCTGCGGGAATTGATGGAGTAGTCGCTATCGGTGATGATAATATCTTAAATATCGGGAAAGCACTATCGGCTATGCTAAGTCTACCGGAAGAAAATGAGTTTTCCGTGGAGGACTACATTGACGGCGTAGGGTTGAAGAAGCACCCTGGTACTAAAATTCCGTTTATATGTGTGCCTTCGTCATTTTGTGGAGGACTAATGTCTTCTTCTTACGCCATTATCACCAAGCGAGGCAAATTCGGATTTACCAAAGCTTTCAATCACGATAATTTCGTGCCAGATCATGTGATTATAGACACGGATTTGTTTGAAGAGGATATGGAAAACGCTCGATTGTTTGCGCTTAATATTTTAGCACAGTTATTAGAATCGTTTGTGTCTCCTCATTCGAACGTCATGACGGATCGATTTGCGTTGACTGGGTTTCAATACTTAAAACCGTTGCTATCCAGACCTTTAGATACGGTTACTCCGCAAGAGATCAAGTCGAACTTGGCTTATGTCTCTTATATCGCAGGGATGTGTCAGTCTAATGCTGGATGGGGTACTACATTTTGTTTGACCACAGCTGTCGACTCGGTTATGGAAACTGATCGTGTAAAAGTCAATACCACTTTCTTTGCGAATACGCACTCTGCCACTATTGAGCGCTTGCGTAAAGGTGAGCTTGGTCACAAGGTGACACTAGCTAAGTATGGACAAATCGCGAAAATCTTCGTGGACAATCCAAAGCTTACTGGTGACTATCTAGTGAATAGCTTAATTGACAAGCTGGAAAACTTCACCGATGAGTGTGGCGTACCAAGGCTATCAGAGTATGGTATTGGTGAGGAGCACATTGATCAAATCGCTAAGCGTACTAGTAATCGCTATAATCCTGCGGATTTATCGCGAAAAGAACTCGCAGCGATTATAAAATCTAGAATTTAAGCAACCTATTTGTAAAAGTAGCGTTGCACATAATCCTCGGCTTAGACACCGAGGATGGTATACTGGGGCTGACTGGTTTTGACAGTAGGTCTGAGTCATATACTTGCATGTCGGGTGGTGAGCGTACATCCGTGATCAATTCGTTCGACTTTTAATTGGCGAAAATACTTACGCCATGGCTGCCTAATCTCTGCTTAACGCGAGGTTAACAGGCTTAATCGGTTGAGCTTCTAGAGAAGCTCCCGGGCCACATCCCACCACGTTTTGTACTGTAGGCAGGATTTTGGGGTGTCGATATACAGGACTAGTTTGCGGCAGTGTTGTGGGCCAATTACGAAAACTTTAGCAACTGGCAGGAACAGTTGGTCGTTGTACAGCGGCTGCCCTGTAAGACTCTAAGTACAACTAAGCATGTAGAGGGTGTATCATTCGCTTATCTGGACGCGGGTTCGATTCCCGCCAGCTCCACTAAAAAAAGGCCGATTCAAGAGATTGATTCGGCCTTTTTTGGTGTCCTTTCAATTTTATCAATACCTGATATTAAGTCTTGAACGATAATTTTAAGCCTTAAGTCTTTTTTCTAGACTTTTGTTTCGTGATCAATTCTTATCTTTAACCTCCTTGAAATTAAAACCTTGTCATGATAAAGAACGAAATTTCTATTTCCGAAGATTTTAAAAAGCAGACGTACCGCTCGATCCTGAGTATTATCCTTTTTATTATCGTTTACCTGTTTTTATTCACGGCAGCCCTTGCGCTAACTGGATTGTGTGCCGTCGGCGCATTAGCACTAGTGTCCAGTTATTTTAGTTTTATCACCATCGCAATTGGTATAGGGCTAATTGCTTTGGGAGTGATGATTTTGATATTCCTCATCAAATTTTTATTTGCGAAATCGAACTCACATTTGGATGGTTTGGTCTATGTGAAGCGAGCGCAAGAGCCCGCTCTTTATGAGTTGACGGATAAAATTGCCAAATCGGTAGGGACTTTACCGCCGAGGAAGATTTATTTATCACATGACGTTAATGCTTCAGTGTTTTACTCGTCCAATTTTTGGAGTATGTTTTTACCCATTCGGAAAAATTTACAAGTAGGAGTAGGGCTTATGAATACCGTGACGCAAGCGGAGTTTGAAGCTATTTTGGCACATGAGTTTGGGCATTTCTCACAAAGAAGTATGAAAGTTGGTAGCTACGTCTACAATGCCAATCAGGTGATTTACAATATGCTTTATCAGAATGAATCTTACGAAAACGGAATCAGGTGGTTTGCTGAGATAAGTGGTTATTTTTCATTTTTTGTCATGATAGCAGGAGCTATAATCGGGGTGATCCAGTCGATTTTACAATCTGTATATGAAGTGCTGAATAAATCCTATAGTGCTTTGTCGCGTGAGATGGAGTTTCATGCCGACGCCATTGCCGCTAATTATGCAGGGTCTATGCCACTAAAAACCGCTCTTCTAAGACTACACCTTACCGATTATTCACTCACCTCGGTATTTGAATACTATAACAGTATTCTCTCTACGAATATGAAAAGCAGTAACATCTACAAGGAGCAGAACTTTGTTATGAAAGCACTTTCCGATGACTCAAAACTTGAGTATAAAAATGAATTGCCTAACGTGACACTTCGAGATCTTAATAAATTCAATAGGTCAAAACTTGTTATTGAAGATCAATGGGCATCGCATCCGAATACTGACGATCGAGTTTATTATTTGGATAAGCTCAACATTCCCACAAAATCCACTTCGCAACAACTAGCCGTTAACCTGCTTACCGAAACTGAAAAGACGCAAGAGCTCCTCACCCAGAAAGCATTTAAACATGCGCCGTTTTCAGGGGTGCCTCAGAACAAAACATTAGAAGAATTTATTAGCGATTATCAAAATAATGTTCAAAAGAATTCTTTTCCAGATACTTATAACGGGTATTATGATAATAAGAACCCATTGGATGTTCGGAATAAAGTGCCAAATGATGAGGTATTAAACAGCGGTTTTCAATCATTTTTCTCCGATGAAAAATTAGATCTCATCTATGAGTATAATTCACTAGAATCTGACATGGAAGCGATAAAGCAGATCAGTCAAGGGCAGACGGGGGTTAAGCGTTTTGAGTATGATGGTGTAAAGTACAAATGGACAAAGGCGAAGTCGATTTATGAAAAACTTGAGTATAATAAAAAAGCACTGCTAAGTGAGATTGAAGAAAATGATGTGGCTATCTATCAGTATTTTAAGGAACTGTCAGGTGGAGATGGAAGGTTTGATAGACTGAATTCGGAGTTTTTCGAATATCAAGAATTGCTTGAGCAGCATGGTCAGACCATGGAAGAGTTTTGGAAAAAGCTAGAGTTCGTTCAATTCACACTTCCTGTAGAAGAGATACGAGCAAAGTTAAGAGCGCTAGAGCAAGATGAGGAAAATCTAAAAAATGGAATTCGGGAATTAATAAATGATGAGGCTATTTCGGACTTTTTAGGGCCAGGTATCAAAGAGAACTTTGATAAATACTTGTCAGAGAAATGTGAGTATTTTGGACTTGAAACCTATCATGTAAGTAACTTGGAAATGCTCTATATGGCAATTCAGGATTATTCATTCCTATACGAGAGAAGGTTTTTTACGCTGAAGAAGCGTCTTTTAGAATATCAGAATGGATTACTTTAGAGTGGTATCGTTCGTTACTGCACTGTTGTAAAAACAAAAAAAGGCTGACCCCTGGAAGGATCAGCCTTTTTATTGGCTGTTGGCATTACAGCTTATTTCTTCACAATCTTGAAGATCTTGTTATTGGCTTCAGAACTGATGCTAAAGAAGTAAACACCAGACTCAAACGCGCTGATATCCACTTTCGAAGAAGCGCCGCTAAGCACTCGAGCATCGATTTGAACTCCCGCAAGGTTAGTGACGATTAGCTTACTGTTTTCAGAAGTATTCTCTATCCAAACGGTATTGTTAGCTGGGTTAGGGTATACCGCGATCTGCTTATGTTTAGCTAATGGAGTCTCTTCGCTGAACCTACCAGAACAGCTGCCGCTAATATTCCAAAGG